>JAJTCI010000098.1 GCA_021323155.1 Chitinophagaceae bacterium
TCCAGAAACAAAAGGTCTGGTGGAAATGCCTCATCGGCGGGGCAAGCAAATGGAAACATGGAATGGTTTTACTGAAGCAGGCAGGCGATGTGATCATCGAAGCCGCGATCATAGACCGGACCACTGAAGCTTTTACAATTGAACTGCGCTGGGATGATCCTGATGCCAGTTTTGCGGAAGTATTACAAAAGGCGGGGGCGATCCCTCTCCCTCCTTACCTCCACCGCGACGTTGAGGAAGATGATAAGGAAAGGTACCAGACCATCTATGCACGCGAACAGGGCTCCGTAGCGGCACCCACCGCGGGACTCCACTTCACTAAAAGGCTATTCGAAAAACTACAAACCAGGAAAATTGGTCATGGCTTCGTGACTTTACACGTAGGCGCAGGCACGTTCAAACCGGTGAAGGCCGAAAAAATGGAACACCACGACATGCACGCGGAGTGGATGGACGTGAGCCTGGATCTTATCGAAGAACTGTCCGCTAATATGGATGGCATTGTGGCGGTAGGTACTACCTCCTTGCGCACGATCGAAAGCCTTTACTGGATGGGCGTAAAAATTGAAAGGGCCAATGGCAGGATCCAAAAAGATGCGCTTTTCGTTCGCCAATGGGATCCGTATGAAATTGAACCCGGCATACCGGGAAAGGATGCGTTACGATCACTTGCGGACTGGATGAAAGCACAACAAATGGAACGGCTGGTAACAAAGACCCAGATCATCATTGCCCCGGGTTACCAGCTTAAACTTGCAAAAGGTTTGGTCACGAATTTCCACCAACCACAATCCACCTTGTTATTGCTGGTGGCGGCGATTACTGGAAATGACTGGAGAAAGATATATGACTACTCGATGAACAATGATTTTCGATTTCTAAGCTACGGCGACGGGTGCCTGTTGTGGAATAAATAGATCACTTCCTGATCATCGGCATTTCAACAGTGAACACGCTTCCCCTTCCAAGCGTGCTGTCTACCCTGATCCTGCCTTTATGGGCGTCCACCACGGTTTTAACGTAAGACATACCAAGGCCAAATCCTTTCACGTTGTGAATATTTCCCGTATGTGCCCGGAAGAATTTCTCAAAAATACGCTTGACCGATTCTTTACTCATCCCGATGCCATTGTCTTCAACCCGCAGGATGAAATGTTTGTTCGTGCAATGGGTGTAGACGCGGATAGCTAATTCATCCTTTGAATACTTGATCGCGTTGTCAATAAGATTGGATACCAGGTTGGTGAAATGTACCTCGTCCGCATTGATAAGGTCTTCTCTTGCGTTCAGTGTCAGTTCGATCCTGCCCGACTTCTCATCCAGCTGTAAACGGAAAGTGTCAACCACCTTGGTGATCACATCATGCGCGTGCAACGACTTAAAATTGAGTTTCAGCTCCTGTTTGTCCATCAATGCAGCCTGGAGGATCGTCTCTACGTGCTTATTCATCCTTTTGTTTTCCTCTTTGATGATATTGCCGAAATACTGCATCTTCTCTTTATCGTGCTGCACCTTCTCATTCTTCAGCGCATCCACCGCCAGGGATATCGTTGCCAGCGGCGTTTTGAACTCATGCGTCATGTTATTGATGAAGTCACTCTTGATCTCGCTGAGTTTTTTCTGCGTGAGCAGGGTTCTGACCGTGAGGAAAAATGCCGTAAGGATAATGAGCGTAAATAACACCGCGCCGAGTATCATCCAGGTGAGCGACTGGTAAAGCTCGTCCTGGAAATCCAGCACGATGATGGTCACATGTTCATTCGGTATAAGGCCAGAATCAAATTCAGATCCCGTCAGGATCGGGGTAATGGATGCCTTATTGTTTATCGTGTCTTGCAGCTCTTCGAAATACCCGGGAGATTGCAGGTCAGCGTTGCCATTAGAAATGATAGCGAATTCGAAATTCACATGCTTCAAGCCGTTGTCATTAAAAACTTTCTGGATGCGATCACGCAATTCCCTCACCGAAAAGAAACGGGTTAGCATGCTCCTCCCGCTGGGATTGTAAGGGTCTATGTCATCGAAGGGCACTACCGAACGTGTAGATGGAACATACTTGCCCAGGTCCGCAGATACGATCCCGCCCACCTTCTCGATCTTATACTCGAGCTGCTGTTCCTGTACGATCAAAAGATTCTTAAACCACGAAACCTGTAATGCAATAAGGCCCAGCAAGCTGAGGGTGATGAGTACAACAATAACCGGGAAAATTTTTTTCATCCACTTTTTTTAGTGTACTGGCAGGCCTACGGGCAGGCAAATATAATCGTCCGGGAGCGGGAATAAAAAATTCAACTGCGTGTTTATCATCTTTTTAACGGCCCCAATTATTTATTTTGACATGAATGAAATATAATTAACTTGGAAATAGATTATGGTAGACCTGGTACCCGGACTCTTACTGATCTCTGATCCTTTCCTCAAGGATCCCAACTTCATGCGCACCGTGATTCTCCTTTGCGAACACCAGGACGAAGGGAGCTTCGGCTTCGTTCTCAACAGGCCTTACGACCAGCCATTGGGAGAATTGATCTCCGACCTGGAAGGTACCAGCATACCCGTTTATTACGGAGGACCCGTGCAGGTAGACACCGTTCATTTCCTTCACAAACGACCCGACCTGGTCGAAGGAGGATTCGAGATCACGGACGGTATCTTCTGGGGTGGTGACTTCGAAGAAGTAAGTGGGCTCATCAGATCAGGAAAACTGAAAGCAACCGACATCCGGTTTTATATCGGGTACAGTGGATGGGGCGAGGGCCAGCTCAGCGGTGAATTAAAAGAAAAAAGCTGGATCACCCGGGAAGGCACCAGCGAACTGGTATTCCATACCGAGCCCGATCTCATCTGGAAGGAAGCACTGAAAGACCTGGGGGGAGAGTATACCCAGATGACCAACTACCCCATCGATCCCCAATTGAATTGATGATCTTGACTTGCTATAAAAAAAGCCTTCCTATTGGAAGGCTTTTTATTTATTGAGCCGTCAAACTATTTCGTGTTCACGATGATCTTTGCCATTTTGAACTGCGTCTTAGCCAGCGTTCGCTGTTTCCATGACGGAACGAATACTTCGTTCTTCGACACGTATGCATGGCGTGGCATCATGATCAGCTCTTCGTCATTCCCTACAATGAACTTCTTATTGATCTTACCGGTATTCACGTCGATCGACAAACCATATACGCTGCTGCGCTTCTTGAAATTAGAAACGGTCTTTACTTTGTCTCCATAATTCGCTACTACGTTGTTACTGCTGTGATCGTTCATCAGCAATACAAGTTGCCCGTTCGTAAGAAGGCTGGAATAAGATGAATAATACGGCATGCCGCCACCTTTCGCGAAGTAACCCGAGTAGTCGGAATAAAATGAAAAGCCCATACCCCCCGTATGCGAGGACCGAACCTCTTCATACTGTGACTTCGGAATCGCATTCAGCCACCTGATCTTGGCGTCTTTATCCGCGCTGATCACCAGGATATCTTTGTTCCGGAACTGGTGTACGGTAGTGGTCTGCGTCTGCCACACACCATTGGTCGACCTGCTGGAAGTGGTGTAGGAATAACGGCGATATTCTGAAATTTCAGCGGTGATCACATAGGAGCCGTCCGCCGGATTTACGTCTACAGATTTGATCGTGAAACTATTGGGGAAATCATCCGCTTCATCGTCATCTTCTGCCTTTTTCGAGGCCTTCTTACTCGCCTTCATGTCGTCATCATCTTCGCTGTCGTCATCCAACGGCTTGCCGAGCATGCTTTCGTTGATCTCCTTAAAAGACGACAACACCAGCTCTCCTTTCACCACGTCCACCTTATTCATGAAGAACCCGTTTAACACGTTCTTTTTATACTCGTTGCTGTAGAAACCCGCCAGTAGTACCTCCCCGCCCGGTTCCTCTACCAGCTTGCCGCCGATCACGAAGCGTTCACCGGCGTTCAGGTTAATGTCCTTTTCTTTTTTACCCTTGTTATCGTAAGTGGTCATGACATACTGTTTGAAAACAAGCTTGGTCCTTTTCTTCCGCTTGCCAACAGGTACATCTTCCATCTCGCGGCCAAGTATTACGATCTTTCCGCTGGTAGTGTATTTCACATCTTCCAGGGCGAAGTGATATTTCTCGTAGCTGAGGTTGATCACGGCCCGCTCTTTCACTTTAAATTTATTATCCATTACACTCACACCAAGCGTATTCCTGTCCTTATTGGAAATATCCACCACCATCAGGATATTTTTGCCATCGTTGATCCGCTCCAGTTTCAGTTCGAAATCGTCTTTCTTGCTCTCCAGTTCATAACTACCCAACTCCTGCATCTCTCCCAGGAGATCCCCGGAATTCTTGTCGATCCTGGCACCAAATACTTTAAATGTCCTTTCCTTCTTGATATAATCGGTGGCAAACAGGAACAGGTCGTCGCCCACAGGCTGGAAACTGTGAAAGTCCAGGCCTTTCAGCTCTTTTTTGTAATCCTTATCCCAGACCTCTGCGAAGTTCTTATCGAACTTGTAAAGTGTATAGGAAGTGCTGGCGCCGCCAAATGAAAAGTACGTCCGCTTTAGATGCCCTTCAGTGAAATACACACCCGAATTATCCGCAACAACGATCTCCATATCGCTGGTGCCTTTTTTCAGCTTCATCTCTTCACCCCAGGTAACTTTATAAGTGGTCTGTGCATAGGAAGCCAGGCAGACAAAAAATCCTGCCAATACAGCAATGAATTTTCTCATAGAAACTTGATTGAGTTGATTAACTAAGATAAAAACTGCGGCGTTCACCGCAAAATCTCATCTTAAGCTATAAATTATCATAATATAAAAAAAGCTCCTGGTCAACAGGAGCTTTTAAAAGACGATGTGAGCGATACTTTATAATTCCTTCGCGCCTTCCACCAGGACCGTCACGTTGTTATCCAACACCTCCACGAATCCACCCTGGATGCTATAGCTCTCGGAATTGTTCTTATCCCTCAATATTTTCAATGTACCCTTTCCCAATGCGCTCACCATCGCCGCGTGGCGATCCAGTATTTCGAACAAGCCAGCAATGCCCGGTAATTGAACACCGTATACTTCACCGCTGTACAATTTGCGTTCTGGAGTTAGTATGTCTAATGTCATAGATTTTAGATTTTAGTACTTAGTACCGAGACTAAGACAACGTATTATAAAACCCAAGTATCATTTTATATATCTGATGTGCCTCGTCTGAGAGCCGGGCTTTTTCAGCTTCTGCGATAAACCCCAGTCTTGACGAAATTTCCAGCTGTGTTATCACCTCGTTGCACGAGCCCATGGAAACCTCTAAAAAATATTTGAACTGGGCATTTGTTGATCTCCCCGCCCCTTCCGAAATATTGCTCGGAATAGAAACAGCACATCTTTTCAATTGGCTGATCAATCCGAACTTTTCTTCAGTAGGAAAACGCTCAAGTGTCTTGTAAATTTCAGTTACAAACTCAACGGACCGCTGCCATATTTTAAGTTCCCTGAAATTATGCATCACGCCTCGGCTTTAGTCTAAGTACTATATACTAAGTACTAAGTACTGAATCACCCCTTCGCCTGCTCCAGCATCTTCTTACCCTTCTCAATCGCATCTTCCAGTGTTCCCACCAGGTTGAACGCTGCTTCAGGATACTCATCTACTTCTCCGTCCATGATGGCGTTGAAACCGCGGATCGTGTCTTCGATAGAAACGAACACACCCTTCAGACCGGTGAACTGTTCTGCCACGTGGAAAGGCTGCGATAAGAAACGCTGTACACGACGTGCCCTTGATACGACCAGTTTATCTTCTTCGCTCAATTCATCCATACCAAGGATCGCGATGATGTCCTGCAGTTCTTTATAACGCTGGAGGATCAGCTTCACCCTGTTTGCACAGGCGTAATGCGCTTCACCCACGATGGCCGGTGTAAGGATCCTTGATGTGGAATCCAGTGGGTCAACCGCGGGATAGATACCAAGGTCAGCGATCTTACGGGAAAGTACCGTTGTCGCATCCAGGTGGGCGAACGTGGTCGCCGGCGCCGGGTCGGTAAGGTCATCCGCAGGTACATAAACCGCCTGCACTGATGTGATCGAACCATTCTTGGTAGAAGTGATCCTTTCCTGCATCAGTCCCATTTCAGTGGCCAGCGTAGGCTGGTAACCAACCGCAGAAGGCATACGACCCAACAGGGCCGATACTTCGGAACCCGCCTGCGTAAAACGGAAGATATTATCTACGAAGAACAGGATGTCTTTTCCTTTGCCCTGGCCATCACCGTCACGGAAGTATTCCGCGATCGTAAGACCCGACAACGCCACCCTGGCACGCGCACCGGGAGGTTCGTTCATCTGGCCGAACACGAATGTCGCCTTTGATTCACGCAATCCTTCCATATCCACCTTGCTCAGGTCCCATCCGCCTTCTTCCATGCTATGTTTAAAGGCATCACCATATTTCATGATGCCCGCTTCGATCATCTCTCTCAACAGGTCATTTCCTTCTCTCGTTCTTTCACCCACACCTGCGAATACGGAAAGACCACCGTAACCTTTGGCGATGTTGTTGATCAACTCCTGGATCAGTACGGTCTTACCTACACCCGCACCACCAAACAGCCCGATCTTACCACCTTTCGCGTAAGGCTCGATCAGGTCGATCACCTTGATACCCGTAAAGAGTACCTCGGTAGCCGTGCTCAGGTGTTCGAATGCAGGGGGTTTCGCGTGGATCGGGCGACCTTTTGATTTGTCAACCTGTGGCAGACCATCGATCGCGTCACCGGTAACGTTGAAAAGACGACCGTTGATCGCATCACCGGTAGGCATCGCGATCGCTTTGCCGGTGTCCGTCACCTCCATACCGCGAACAAGCCCTTCCGTACCGTCCATCGCGATGGTACGAACGCTGTCTTCACCCAGGTGCTGCTGCACCTCGAGGACCAGCGTATCGCCTCCGGGCCTCTTGATCTCTAATGAGTTATATATTTCGGGAAGTATCCCATCAAACTGCACATCTACTACCGCACCGATGATCTGTTTGACCTTGCCTTTTGTAGCCATATACGTTAGATAATTAAGGAGTTTTTACTTAGAAAACGGTAGAACCCCGATTTCAGGCGGCAAAGGTAAGGGTTGAGCGATAACGAACAAGTCTGATTTGGAGGATTTTTTGACTGCCGCGAAGGTGGGTTGCCGATGGCATCACCTGGCTCCGCCGCCTGTTATTTTGGGGTCCAGGCAGGCCGCCGGGTACCAAGGAATAAAAAAGCCGCCGGATAGCCCGGCGGCTTTAAAACTTCTATGTTATACTTATTTAATGAACCTTGTAGTGAAAGTTTCACCGGTCAGGCTGTTCGATACACTCAGTACATAACTGCCCGGCGCGAATGAAGCCGCGTTAAGTGAAATGATATTATCACCGGCGTTCACTTCCACTATTTTCTGCATCATCACCTTACCGCTGATGTCCATTACAGAAAGTGTCACCCTGGCACTTGCCTGCGCGCCAATCACAACGTTAAGGTTATCCCTTACCGGGTTAGGATACAAATTGGTTACCTGGAGCGAATTGATACCATTGCCTTTTACCACCACAATATTCGAGTAGCTCACCTTACCGTCAATGTCCACCTGCTTTAATCTGTAGTAGGAATTAACACTGTATGGCCTGGTATCGCTGAAGCTATAGTCAAGGCGTGAAGCTGAAGAACCGTTCACTGCCTTCGATTTAACGAATGTCAGCGCGTTGAACTCAACGCCATTCAATGAACGCTGCAGTTCGAAGCCATTATTATTTGTTTCTGTTGCTGTAGCCCACTC
>JAJTCI010000099.1 GCA_021323155.1 Chitinophagaceae bacterium
CAGCACCCCGGCCCCACCGTACAGTGGGTGGGCAGTATCTTCGGGGCTAAATTCCATCGTATGCGGTCATTACGCGCTTTCTTGCTGGTTGGTATAGTCACCGTCTCTTTTTCTTGCCGCACGGCGCGTACACCGGGCAGTGATGACGGTAAGATCCAACTCACCCTCGTACAGGTGAACGACGTCTACGAGATCGCGCCGCTGGAAGGAGGTAAGAGTGGAGGGATGGCAAGGGTAGCAACGTTAAAGCAACAGGAGCTTCAGAAGAATCCCAATACCATGCTGGTGATGTGCGGTGATTTTCTGAGCCCTTCCGTTTACGGCAGCCTCACATACAATGGCAAGCGAATTCGCGGCGCGCAGATGATCGATGCGATGAATGTAGCTGGGTTCGACCTTACCTGCTTTGGCAACCATGAGTTTGACATTCCCTTTGCCGACCTGCAGGAGCGGATCGACTCTTCGAAATTCGCCTGGGTTTCATCGAACGCGTCCAGGAAGATCGTACGTCAGTATGATACTTTGAGAATGCCATTCCATAACCGCGTGACCGATAAAGTTGTAGCGTCATACTATATCCGTGACATTGTTGACGCTGACGGCACCACCGCTAAAATCGGTTTCATCGGCCTGGTGCTTCCTTCCAACCCGGCCGACTACGTGAAGTACGGCGACCCGATTCATTCCGCTATCGAAGCTTACAATTATATCCGCGAGTCCTGCGATGCCGTCGTTGCCATCACCCACCTCGCGATCACCGACGACAGGCGCCTCGCCGAAGCGCTACCCGGACTCGCTGCCATACTCGGCGGACATGAACACGATATGCGCTTTGAAAAAGTGAATAGCATCTACATAACAAAGGCCCACGCCAACGCGAAAAGCGCCTACGTGGTAAAACTGGACATCAATAAAATAAAAAAGGAAGTCAGGGCAAAGCCCAAACTGGTCTACCTGGGAGAAAAGGTGGCGTTGGACAGTGCTACCAACGTAACCGTACAGAAATGGGTGAAGATCGCAAACGACAACTACGCGTCCTCCGGCTTCAATGCAACGGCTATCGTTCCCTACAAGGGCGAACCGTTGGACGGACGTGAAGGACCTGTCAGGAGTTCATCCACCAATCTCACCACGATCGTTACGGAAGCAATGTTGTTCGCGGCGCCTATGGCAGACGCTGCTGTATTCAACTCCGGTTCCATACGCGTCGATGATATCCTCTATGCACCGATCACCCAGTATGATATCCTGAGAACGCTCCCTTTTGGCGGTGGCGTAAGAGAATTGGATATTAAAGGCAGCCTTTTGATACAAACCTTAGATGCGGGACTCACAAACAAAGGCAGTGGTGGCTGGCTGCAGTACGGCAATATCGCTAACTCGGCATCCGGATGGCATCTCAAAGGCATTAAGATCGACCCAAACAGCACCTACCGAATCGTCGTACCCGACTTCCTCATCACCGGTAAGGAAACCAATCTTGGTTTCTTCAATGAAAAGAACCCCGGCGTAGTGAAAATGTACCCCGCGCAAACATCGGCCGGGCAACTGCAGTCAGATATCCGGCTCGCAGTTATCAGGTACCTGGAACAACGGAAGTAACACCGGCATGGCTTTCCAACCTTTCAAAGGCTGGAATCCCGCTTGTCCTGTTTCAAATAAGTTAAATTCCCTGCAACGCCATGCGAAACTGGTTAGCCCCGCGCCGGTATTCTTAGATTTGAAATAGCATCTAACCAAACCCCGCTGCATGAAACCTCTTTACTCCGCTTTATTTATTGCTCCGTTATTCTTTGCCACTACAACACAGGCACAGCTCAGTTCAGATCCGCCAGCTACCACCAAAGAACTCGTCGTCGGTTTCGGTTATGAACTCGCCCTGCCCGGCGGCGAAATGAAGAAAGGCATGCGATCATTGCATAGCATGAAGATCACCGCGGCATTTCCACTGGAATCCGTTTGTGAGAACATGGAAGCGGGTATCGATCTGGGGTATGGCCTCTATGGCATGAAGAAGATCAACATGCGATACAACTTCAGCGGTAACTACGTGAATACGGATGTGAACTACAGCAGCTCGGTGGTGCAGGCAGGCATGACCGCCAGTTATCTTTTCGGAAGGAACAATAAGCTGGTGCCTTACGTAACGGCAAAAGCGGGTTACGCGGGCTTCTTCAGCGCCTTCCAGGTAGAAGACCCGCGTGACGCTTCTTCCTGCCGGGTGGTGGAGCACAAAAGCATCGCCAGTGACGGCACTGCCTACTGGGGATACGGCGGGGGACTACGCATTCGCCAGGGAACGAAATACGTCAGCAACTTTATTGATGTCTCCATACAAAAGGTCCGTGGCGGCCAGGTGAAGTACGTGAACGTAAACCGCATGCACGACCTTTCCGATCCTTATGTGGCCAGCGGCGGTGCACCCGTCAAGTTTGAATTTGTCAACGGTTCCACCCAGCAGGTACATGAACATACGGTGGCTGAACTATACAGGAGCGCCTTGAGCCTGCTACAATTCACGGTCACCTATGTCGCTTACCTGAAATTCTAGGGGTGCAAGCGTAGATCAACCACGAAAGCAATCAAGTGCGTCACGCCTGTTACACGATCGTCTTATTACTGTCGCTTTGCGGCGCACGCATACACGTCACCCACACAACGGCAAAATATTTTAATTGCGCCCGGCATAACCGGCCATAAGCTTATCACTCACGCTCAAGTCCTGACCACGCCTCCTGCAAAGCAGTGAAGCGCGCAGGTGTTTGAACAATAGGATCAGCAAATGGAAACCAATTAATTAGTCAACTCTATGCGTGCACGTGACGATGTTCAGCGCTGCACTGAAAGCGCAGGTTCCGGTACACGCTCGCGAAAAAAACAACTGTCGCGCCCCGGTGAAATATTGCGGAAATCCTTGCGCAGCGCGGGCCTTTAGGATTTCATTTTCCTTCTGGCCCACTCCTTGTTATACACATTTTGTTATACCACACGAAGAACAGGATCTACCAGGTGCTCGGAAAAGGACTTAAAAAGAAAGGAAATGAAACGTACAATTTTACCCTTGTTGGTGGGAGTTATTTTAATCTCTTGCCAGACTAAGAAAGCAATCGTTACAAATACAAATATCGCGGGGACGTCATACTCCGGTATCGTACCCGACGAAGGAGGTAGCGGCATAAAGCAGGTAGTGATCCTCGACTCCGGCAATACCTTCCGTCTTTCAGAAACTTATATAGGCATAGAAGGCAAGTGCGTTGAGAAATGCGGCAACTGGGCTGTACAGGACGGCCGTGTGATGTTGTATGAAAAGAATGCGCCGATCGCGCAATACGGGCTTGCTGGCAATAACCTGGTTTACCTGCAGGATGCGGGCGCCGGTACCGCCACACCACAGTTCGCCGGGCAGGGACTGTTGGCAAGACGAAATTTCATCCGTTCCAAAAAGATAGATCCCAAATTCCTTGAAGGCATAGACGTCGTCGCCTTCGGTACGGAAGGGTCATGGAGTTTAGATATCAACCACGCTACTGCCATCCAGTTCAGCATACCGGGGATGGAAGCGCCGATCGCTTTGTCGCCCATTGAGCCTACACTTTCCGGTGATACGCTTACTTATAACATCACCTCGTCGAATGAAAGCATGAAGATCGTGCTGGTGCCTGGCTATTGCGGAGACAATGTTAGCGAGAACCTCTACGATTATAAAGTGAGTGTTACTTTCCGTGGTAAGCAGTATAACGGCTGCGGCGTCATTATGAACGCTGCCGGTAGCCTCAGCGGTACCTGGCTGATCCGCTCCTTTGGCGACCAGGAGAAGAAATGGAAAGAACAGCCCTACCTCGTAGTGGACCTCGCGAACCAGAAGTTTTACGGCCACACGGGCTGCAACGAGATCAGCGGCACCGTACGTTTGCGTGACAACAAAGTTTGCTTCAGCGATATCAATTCCCTTACTTCCAACGACTGTGCGGGTTATAACGAGACCGCTTTTGTTGAGTCGCTCATCAAATGCAACGGCTTTGTCATCACCGGTACCATCATGGAGCTCACCAGGAATGGTCAATCCGTTATGATCATGCAACGGCAGATCGATGACGAGCAGTAAATAGCCACGTTCACCGATAATTTTTTGATCGGTTCGCGCTGTACTGGTGTTTTGTTTAGTTTTAGTCCATCACTAACACCAGATAATGCGTATGAGAAAACTATTGCTCCTGTTGAACGGGCTGGCCCTTTTTGTCGTATCCCAGGCCCAGCTCTCTTATCCCACCGCAGGTGTGGCAGATCCCCGAACGGGTTATTATGCTTTCACCAATGCCACCATTGTAAAAGACGCGCAAACCACCCTCCAGAATGCAACGCTGGTCATCAAAGACGGGAAGGTCATTTCCGTGGGCAGCAATGTCACTGTTCCGAAAGATGCGGTGGTCGTTGACCTGAAAGGAAAGTACATCTACCCTTCGTTCATCGACCTGTATTCCGATTATGGTATTGCCCCGCCGCAGAGACAATCCGGTGGAGGCTTCGGTAGTAATACGCCGCCGCAAACCACCTCCAATACAAGAGGCGCCTATGGCTGGAACCAGGCCATCAAGCCAGAAACCGAGGGAAGCCGCCTTTTCCAGGCAAATGAATCGAAGGCAAGGGAGCTGAGAGGTCTTGGATTTGGTTCCGTACTTACACACCAGCACGATGGTATCGCGCGTGGTGCAGGAACATTTGTAACGCTGAACAATGAAAAGGAGAACCTCGTGATCCTGAAAGAACGTGCCTCCGCGCATTATTCACTGGACAAAGGAACATCCACGCAGGATTACCCCGGCTCATTGATGGGTGTAATATCCTTACTGAGGCAAACATATACCGACGCGCAGTGGTACAAGTCACGCCCCGCCGCCGAGGGCGTCAACTTCAGCCTGCAGGCATGGAACGACCTGCAAACTCTACCGCAGGTATTTGAGGCCACCAACAAATGGAACGCCTTAAGGATAGATAAGATCGCGAAAGAGTTCGGCGTGCAATACATCATCAAAGGTTCCGGGGACGAGTACCAGCGGATGGATGAGATACGGAACACCAAAGCGACGTTCATCCTTCCCTTGAATTTCCCGCTGGGGATGGACGTAGAAGACCCGAATGACGCGCGCATTGTGTCGTTCGCAGATATGAAGCACTGGGAGATGGCACCGGCTAACCCCGCGTTCTTCGAGAAGGCAGGGATCAATTTCGCGCTGACAACTTCCGGAACGTCAGCCAGCGACTTCCTCGCCAACCTGCGTAAGGCCATTCAATATGGACTCAGCGAAACAAAGGCGCTGGAAGCATTGACGAAAACACCCGCCACGATAGTGGGTATGTTCGATAAGGTGGGCAGCCTCGACGCCGGCAAGCTCGCCAACTTCCTCATTACGTCAGGACCGGTTTTCAACGACACGAGTGCGGTTTTACAGAACTGGGTACAAGGAAATAAATACGTGGTAAAAGAAAGCCCGGTTGATTATCGTGGCGTGTATACTTTGTCACTGCGTGCTAAAGGGCAGACCACCAACTATGAAGCTTTCCTTCGTGGTACACCCGGCAACTACGCCGCTACTTTCCAGGCGCAGGGCGATACCACGGCTAACCCCATGAATCTTACGCTGACCGATATGATGGTCCGCCTCAACTGGGCGAACCGCAACGACCAGGGCCGGCAGACATCGCTTACTGGTATCGCCCGTGGTGACGGATGGTATGGCAACGGCTACCTGAATACCGGCGACCCTGTTCAATGGACCATGACCTATCGCGCGGCTTTACCTGCTGACACCGCAAAGAGATCCGGCGGTGGCGCAAGAAGACCGGTAACACCACCCACCTTGTCGGACGTGGTATATCCATTCACCGGTTTCGGAATGAAGGAAGCGCCGAAGCAGGAAGACATCCTCATCCGCAACGCGACTGTATGGACGAACGAGAAAGATGGAAAGCTCGAGAATACAGACGTCCTGATCAGTAAAGGAAAGATCTCGGCTATTGGCAAGAACCTTGGCGCGGGCGCTGCAAAAGTGATCGATGGCACGGGTAAACACCTCACTGCGGGCATTATAGACGAACATTCGCACATCGCGGTTACGGGTAGTGTCAACGAGTGTACGCAGTCCGTCACCTCCGAAGTAAGGGTCGGTGACGCGTTAAACCCGGACGACGTAAACATCTATCGCCAACTGAGCGGGGGTGTTACCAGCTCTCATTTATTACATGGTAGTTGTAATACGATTGGCGGGCAAACACAGCTCATTAAACTGCGCTGGGGTAAAGGCATGGAAGAGATCAAGTTCTCCAACTGGGATCCTTTCATCAAGTTCGCTTTGGGGGAGAATGTAAAGCGCAGCTCCTCTTCCAATAACGTACGTTTCCCCGATACGCGGATGGGAGTTGAGCAGGTGCTGATGGATGCTTTCCAGCGGGCGGTGGATTACAAGAATGCGGGCGCGAGCAAGCGAAGGGACCTCGAACTGGAGACGTTAGTGGAGATACTGGATAAGAAAAGGTTCATCACCGCGCACTCTTATGTGCAGAGCGAGATCAATATGCTGATGAAAGTGGCGGAGAAGTATGGATTCACAGTGAATACATTCACGCATATACTGGAAGGATATAAAGTGGCCGACAAGATGAAAGCCCATGGCGCCAATGCTTCTACCTTCAGCGATTGGTGGGCGTATAAGATGGAAGTGCAGGATGCCATCGCCTACAACCCGGCCATCATGCAGAAAGTGGGGTTAAACGTAGCGATCAACAGCGATGACGCGGAGATGGCACGCCGCCTGAACCAGGAAGCCGCCAAGAGCGTGAAGTATGGCGGTGTTTCTGAAGAAGACGCGTTAAAGATGGCAACACTCAATCCCGCGATCATGCTGCATGTATCTGACAGGGTCGGCAGCATCAAAGTAGGCAAAGACGGTGACGTGGTCCTCTGGAACGATCATCCTTTGAGCATATACGCGAAGAGCTTGTATACCATTGTTGATGGCACTATCTACTTCGACCGCGTAAAGGACGAGCAGATGAGGAAGGACCTGGCTACCGAAAGGAACCGCTTGATCCAGAAACTCGTGGCCGAGAAAAGAGCACCCGGCGGTTCGGCCAGGACCACACCGGCAAGGCCAAGGCTGGAAGAGATCAACGAATGCGAGATCGATCACCGCCACAAGCGGAGTATCCTGGATCGCGATCATGACGATGACGACAATTCTAACTTTTAAAAACACGGTATGAAAAAACTAATATTCAGCATACTATTTCTTTCGTGTGTTTTGATCACTACCGCGCAGGACGATGTTTACCCGGCGCCTGTGCAGACGCAGGCCATCGCCCTGACCAACGCCACGATCCATATCGGTAACGGGCAGGTAATTCAGAACGGCACTATTCTTTTCAGTAATGGTAAGATCACGGAGGTAGGCACCGCTGTAAGTATTACCGGCGCGAAGGTGATCGATTGCAGTGGCAAGCACATCTACCCGGGATTGATCTCACCAGTAACGGATCTTGGCCTTAACGAGATCGGCGCCGTGCGGGCAACGAGAGACGCCAGTGAGCTGGGCGAGATCAACGCCAGCATACGCTCGGCAGTGGCCTATAATGCGGATTCAAAAGTGATCAATACGCTTCGCAGCAACGGCATCCTGCTGGCGAACGTGGTACCAAGAGGAGGCATCATCAGTGGTTCCTCGTCTGTGATGCAACTCGATGCATGGAATTGGGAAGATGGCATCTATAAAGGGGATGGCGGTATTCATTTCCGCGTGCCGAAT
>JAJTCI010000320.1 GCA_021323155.1 Chitinophagaceae bacterium
TGCCCCGTCATTGATTTGGTGGAGCTGATATTAAGTTTATAAGCATGCTCGCCGAACACTTCCAGTATCGCTTTGGTCTCCGCGATATCACCGAGTGGTGTTGAAGTACCGTGCACGTTGATGTAATCGATGTCCGTGGGTTTAAGACCAGCGTCTTCGAGCGCCACTTTCATCACGTTCTTCGCGCCCAACCCTTCCGGGTGTGGTGCCGTCATGTGGTGCGCGTCAGCGGTGGCCCCCGAGCCTACTACTTCGCAGTAGATCTTCGCGCCACGTGCAAGGGCATGGTCGAGGTCTTCCAGCACGAGGATACCCGCGCCTTCACCCATTACAAAGCCATCGCGGTCTTTGTCAAACGGGCGGGAAGCGGTCTTGGGATCGTCATTCCTTTCGCTGAGCGCTTTCATTGCATTGAATCCACCAACACCCGCTTCACTGATCACGCTTTCAGCGCCACCAGCGAAAATAATATCGGCTTTACCAAGCCGGATCAGGTTGAAAGCATCCATCAGCGCATGGGTAGAAGAGGCACAGGCTGAAACCACGGCGAAATTCGGACCGCGGAAACCATGGCGCATCGAGATATGCCCGGCGGCGATATCCAGTATCATCTTCGGTATAAAGAAAGGATTGAACCGCGGGGTACCATCGCCTTTGGCAAAATCCATCACCTCCTGTTGGAAAGTGATGAGTCCACCAATGCCGCTTGAGAAGATCACGCCAATACGGTCAGCATTCATGCTGTCCTTCTGGATATTGGCGTCAGCAACGGCCTGGTCGCTGCAGATGAGCGCCGTTTGCGTGAACCTGTCCAGGCGGCGCGCTTCTTTTTTGTCAAGGTGTTGGTACGGATCAAAATCCTTCAGTTCGCAGGCGAACCGGGTCTTGAACTTGCTGCAATCGAATTGTTTGATATGGTCGGCACCGGATACGCCATTGATCAGCGCGTTCCAGTAATCCTCCAGGTTATTACCCAGCGGCGTTAAAGCCCCCATACCCGTGATCACAACTCGTTTCAATTCCATAAGACCTTTTTAAAGTGAAAAATCCGCCTTATCCCTGGCTATTGCCGCAGAAAAGGCGGATCTGGATATTACATGAGGAAGTAATAGTTCTTACTTGGCATGCTCTTCAAGATAAGCAACAGCCTGACCAACAGTTGTGATGGTCTCCGCCTGCTCATCAGGAATCGAGATATTGAATTCTTTTTCGAATTCCATGATCAGTTCTACGGTATCCAGTGAATCGGCACCGAGATCATTGGTAAATGAAGCTTCGTTTGTTACTTCCGCTTCGTCTACACCTAATTTGTCAACAATGATCTTCTTAACTCTTGTTGCGATGTCTGACATTGTTATAAAGTTTAGTTACAGGCGCAAAAATATATATTTTGACAAATAAGCAAGGAATTGAGGGGTTTTTGTTGCAAAATCATATTCACATTAAAAAACCCTCCCGCAGACCTATGTTTGTATAATTTTTGAAATGTTGGTTATCTTGTAAACGAATTTTACCGCATGGCTTTAAAGTTGATCGACCACGGTTCGAAGGAATACAAGGCAATGGTGGAGATGCGCAGGGCGATCCTGCGTAAACCGCTGGGTATTGACTTCGACCAGGCGGAGCTGGACAGGGAACACGAAGACATCCTGATCGGCTGCTTTGAAGACGAAAAGCTGGAAGGCTGTTGCCTGCTGACGAAAGTAGACAATAATACTGTGCGCCTAAGGCAAATGGCGGTGTTGTCAGGCCTCCAGGGAAAAGGATTTGGCAGGGTGCTCATGCAGTTTGCGGAGAACCTGGCCCGCGACAGGGGGTATACAAAGATCACTATGCACGCCCGCAAGACAGCCGTTGGGTTTTACCAGAAACAAGGCTACCGCGTAGTAGGAGACGAATTCCAGGAGATCTCCATCCCGCATTATATTATGGAAAAAGATATCTGATCACTTCCGCGTCCCGATCTTATTTCTCAGCATTCCCCTCAATTCATGCCGCATATCATCCGTCACGTCGTCCTTGGGAACAAGGAAAAACGACTTCGTGCCGAAATACAGGTGAAAGAAATGTGGCGTTTCGATCCAGTGACTGAAGAATTTATCCCAGGACCAGTCCACAAAACCATTCGGGTTTTCCAGGTGCACATGGTCTTCACCAAACCGTATCTTGAACGCGTCGCGAAAGGTCTGCGACTTGCGGTAGATCGTATATGGAAGAATATACCATACCGATACCATCAGCATCAGCCAGATGAAGGTTCCCAGCAAGAAAGGTTCCGGCCGGATCTTCTTCATATAAAATAATACGGCAGATAAAATGGCGAACACGTTCACCATGATCATGAGGATCTTGATCTCCGGGCGACTGATAAAATGATACCGCAGTGCCTGTATCACTTTCTTCTTCTCATAACTGAATCCAAATTCCATGCAGGCGACGCTGGTTAAGAATAGTATGCTTATTGTTTCGTGTAAGTGGCCGTTACAGTAACGCTGCTGCCCATAAAGTTGGGTTGCGAAACAACGATGGTTGTGGCCGTCAGGTCTATTACATTACACGTTTGGGTTCCAAGTGTAATAGTGTTCGCCGCGGTATTCACTGTATATGTGCCGGTGTAATTGGTGGAAGGTGAGCAGGTCACCGCCCCATCAACAACGGTATAAGCGCCACCCGTAGTCAGCGTGTGCACATCATCTTTCTGGCAGGGAGGAAATACGGAAGCGTTGTTGTATACGTCCTGCGTGAAGCCGCCCATCGAAGCGGTTGCAGCTGTGATCTTATACGAACCCGCCACGTTGGCGTTTGTCACTGATAATGACGGAGCAACGGGGTCTTTTTTCGGCTCGCAGGAAATGAACGCGGCCAGCACGACCAATACTAGTAATTTTCTCATAAAGGGAGTTTTGGGGACTCAAATGTATCTAAAAAAAGTAACAGGTTGCAAGTAGCCGAAAGCGGGGTGCAGGGTCTGCCGTCTGATATCTAAAATCGGGTATCTAATATCTGCTATCTCATTTAGCAACCGATACCGCTTTCAGCAAAACACTCCACTCACCCAGCTTTTCGCCTTTAATACCCAGGAACTCCACCGTCATCTTGCGATTCTCTATCGGGCCCGAGAAAGAGAACCGTGTATAGTTCTGTACATTCACCTGCTGGCCCACCAGGTAGGGATTGTTCTTCTCTATCTCGGCACTGCGCGATATACCGGAGGTGAGCGGTGAAGAGGTAACATCAAATAAAGGATAACTGCCCTCCCGCTCCACTTTAATGATCTCGCTGTGGTGACGGTCGCCGGAAAGAAACACCACGCCGTTGATCTTAGACGCGGTGATAAAGTTCATAAAATCATTATACTCCGTTTTGAACGCGCTGAACTTATCAAAAGGCGAGAGCGGGTTCAGCACCTGGCTGCCCGTGACGATCAAACGGTAACTGACGTTGCGATTATAATTGCTTTGCAACAAAGCGTTCTTCAGCCATTCCATTTGTTTGTCACCATACATCTTCTTTTCGGTTGGCTTACCCCCGATAGAATCAGGCATATCGTCATTCGTACGGAACCAGCGATCATCCAAAAGAAAAACATCCACGTCATTCCAGGTGAACTTGGTATAGATGCCTTCTCCATTCTCCCCGTAAGAAGGATTGCTCCAGTTTTTCATGAACACTTCCCGGCTGGTTGCCTTCAACGGGTAGCTTTTGTCGGAGTTGTTCCAGCCATAGTCATGGTCATCCCATATGGCATAGTGGGCCATCTTTTTAAACAAGGGTCGCAACACCGGTTGACGCTTGAAATGTGCGGCGCGGTAGTGCAGTCCCCACTCGCTGAAATAATCCACTTCGCGTGTATACCAGTTATCGCCCAGCCAGAGCATGAAGTCGCTGTTCTCTTTGGCCATGGTCTCGAAGATCGAAGAGTCGCCGCCATAGGGTTTGCCGGGGCGGTCATACACCGGTTCGTTGAAATAGGTGCAGCTGCCCGCGATGAAAGAGAAGTCCGGTGGAGGTTTACGGTATTGCCAGAGCGGTTGTGTAGTTACTTCGCCTTTGATATTGCCCGGTCCACCGTTAATACTGACTTCGTATTGGTAAGTG
>JAJTCI010000100.1 GCA_021323155.1 Chitinophagaceae bacterium
TACCACCCAGCGCCAGTTCTGAAAGGTGCGCGAGCGTGTTGCGGATCGCCTTGAGTCCATGATCGAGTTGAGAAACATAACCGCTGAATTCCTGTCCAAGGGTGAGCGGCGTCGCATCCATGAAATGCGTCCTGCCGATCTTCACCACTTTCATATACGCCTTGCTTTTCGCCGCCAGTGTGTCACGTAGTTTTTCAATACCGGGGATGGTGGTCTCCACCAGCATTTTGTATGCGGCGATATGCATTGCCGTGGGGAAGGTATCGTTTGAAGACTGTGATTTATTTACATCGTCGTTGGGATGGATCACTTTTTCTTTATCCGTCAGTGCACCTCCCTTAATAACATGCGCACGATAAGCGATCACCTCGTTAACATTCATATTACTTTGGGTGCCACTGCCCGTCTGCCATACCACGAGCGGGAATTCATTGTCGAGTTTCCCGTCGAGTATTT
The DNA here is from genome assembly GCA_021323155.1 of Chitinophagaceae bacterium. Classification (GTDB taxonomy): domain Bacteria; phylum Bacteroidota; class Bacteroidia; order Chitinophagales; family Chitinophagaceae; genus JAEZDC01. Next base: position 457 of record JAJTCI010000100.1, read on the forward strand.
CATCGCAGACCTGCGCGATGAGTTGTTTCTTATCATCCGGCAAAACACCGAGTTCGTGGTTGGTGAGGGCTGCCGCTTTCTTCAGGTACGCGAATGCCCCGATGATCTCTTTTGGCATTTTATTGATGTCCTGCGCAATTTTGAAATTTTCGATGCTGCGCTGTGTCTGGGCGCCCCAGTAAACATGTGAAGGTACTTTTACCTCCCCCATCGTGTCTTTTTCAACCCGGTACTCCATTAAGTATGATTTAATGATTGTAATGATATAATCATGGGTCGGCAACCGACCGGCATTAGCGCTGCAAAGTTAGCCCGAAAATTGTGCTGGAGGCCAGTAAACACCTGATTATGGTCAGCAGATGGATTGGTTTATTGTTGTTTTCGGCGCTTTCCGGCTGCGACCCTATGGAGGAGGAAAAAGCGGGGGCCAAGGTGGATTCCTTAGGGGCCAGGCCCGATTCCATCGGTGGCAATAAGGATACGATCATTGCCAGGCACCCCGATACCACCACACTGATGATTAACCCGTTTCATATCAATACGGGACAGGTAGCGCCGGCGGAACTGCTCGACTTTGCAAGATCACTGATCGGTACGCCTTATAAATACGGATCAACAGACCCGGCGCAGGGATTTGACTGTTCGGGATTCATTACACACGTCTTCAATCATTTCAGCATAAAGGTACCCAGGTCGTCTATTGACTTCACGAACGTGGGTCGTACCGTCCCCCTGGACTCTGCGCGGGCGGGGGACCTGGTGCTATTCACGGGCACCGATAGCACTGAGCGGCATGTTGGCCATATGGGGATCGTTACAGGCAACAATGAAGGACAGGTGGAATTCATACACTCTACTTCCGGGAAAGCGTTTGGCGTTACCATCACGCCTATGAGCAGGTATTACATCGGCAGGTATGTTAGGACCGCGCGGATATTTGCGCAGAACGATCAATGACGGTTTTCAATAATAAGCGATTCGTCCTATTTGCCTTTGAACGCAGGTTTGCGCTTTTCAAGGAACGCTGAAGTGCCTTCGGTCTTGTCTTCCGTAGCGAAACATTCGCCGAATTTCTTCACTTCAAAATCGTATCCTTCCTGCGTATGATCGAAGTGGTTCACGCATTCGATCACTTTGGCGATCGCCAGCGGGGCTTTGGTTTGGATCACTTGTAATATCTCTTTGCACCGGTCAAGTAATTTATCCTGGGCCACTACTTCATTCACCATTCCATAGTCCATCGCGTCTTTGGCGGAGAACATTTCCCCGGTCATCAGCAACTGCATCGACCGGTTCCTGCCCAGTACCTGTGTCAGGCGCTGTGTACCGCCATACCCCGGGATCAATCCCAGGTTTACTTCAGGCTGGCCGAACCTGGCGTTTTCCGTCGCGATGATAAAATGACAACTCAGCGCAAGCTCGCAGCCACCACCCAATGCGAAGCCGTTTACCGCGGCGATGACCGGCTTCAGTGAGTTTTCTATCTTATCAAATACCTGCTGGCCCTTTTTTGCAAGTAAACCGCCTTCCGCAGTAGAGAGCGAAATAAACTCACTGATATCCGCACCCGCAACAAATGCTTTTGGACCCGCGCCGGTAATGATTACCGACTTGATCTCAGCACTACTATTGACCGCGTCCATCACTTTATCCAGGTCACCCATCACATCTTTGTTCAGCGCGTTCAGTTTATCAGGACGATTGATGGTGATCGTGAAAATGCCATCTTCCAGCGAAGTAAGTAAAGTGGTGTACATAATATAGGTTTAGAATGATCTCTTTTCTGTTACAATGCTCCTGATGTAATCCGCTATGTCGCCGGTGGCGGCGCCCGGTGCAAACAGTTTTCCAACCCCCAGGTCATTCAGTTGTTTCATGTCGTCGTCGGGGATGATGCCACCGCCGGTCAGCAGTACATCATCCATTTTCTTTTCTTTCATCAGTTGGATAACCTTGGGGAAAACGGTCATATGCGCCCCGGAGAGGATACTGATGCCAATTGCGTCAACGTCTTCCTGTAATGCCGCGTTCACCACCATTTCCGGGGTTTGCCGCAACCCGGTATAGATCACTTCCATACCCGCGTCTCTCAGCGCGGTAGCGATCACTTTCGCGCCGCGGTCATGCCCGTCTAAGCCAACCTTTGCAACCAGTACGCGGATAGGTCTGTTCATATAGGCGAATTGCAGCAAAAATAGCGGAAATGCGCCACGGGAATCAGAGGTTTTTTATCACCTTCTGGAATATATAGTAGACGATATTGAATCCTTTTACTTCTTCCGTTAATACACTGTTGTATTGGCCCACATAACCGGCATGTATACGATTGGGACCGGCGGCCACCCATGGGATCTCGGTATACTTTACATTGGCCATATCGCTGGGTTCGGTGATCTCGCGCTCATCCGAGCCAGACAATCCCTTGTCGTGTGAATGCATATGCAGGGTGCCGATGATCACATCGCCGGCTTTATCAACAAGACTGATCTCGCCACCCGGGCCGCAAGGGAAACGGAAATCCATGCTATTGTTGTCATTGCTTACATAGAACCCTGGCTCCATTGAAATTTCGAAATGAGTGGTGCGTTCGAATATTTTCACAAAACAACCGCGTTCTTTCCCATCATCGATCGTCCCTGCACGCATCGCGTCAATAATGACCGCCTGGTCTGACTCGTCCTGGAAAACAGCAGGGCGGAACTGCGATTCCCATTTGGAGGTGAGCTGCTGCCTTTCCCTATTGTCTTTTGTATCCTGTAGCGAGCGCAACTTTTTGCCGCAGTTCACGGCGGCCCGAATTGAAGGGAATTTTGCCATTGCGACGCCGGCGTACCGACTTTTCGTGGTGCCAAGGAGATAGACTTGCCCGTCTACCAGTGCATAAAACTGTTTGGAAGCATTGAGTGGCGCATTGATCGTCTCCGATTCTGTTGTACCCTCGTCGCTGAAACTATCGGTAATATAGACTTCACCCGAGGAATCGATGGGTGTTGCAGGGTTATCACTGGCAACGCCAGGCCCATTGGGTGAAGAACCCGTGGAAAGGGAGATCGCGAAGGCGACGATGTATTGTATAGCTATAGCAGCCATACCGGTCACAGGAAATCTGCTCATAAGATTGATTTAGGTTCCTAGTCTCCGGCATGTGCATTGACTCAAATCGGGCGACGCACGTCAGGTCGATTCATGTAAAGTCAATTTACATTCAGATCAAACTTGTAAAAAGGCTAAAACAGGAGGGGATAATGCGGGTAAGACGTGAATAATCCGGGGTGGAGGATGAATATGAAAGCTTTGCTAACGGCTTTCCGATGTTAAAAGCCAGGAGCAGGTGTTTGATGTGTGGTTCTTGGTAATGATGAAAGTGATCGAAGCACGGTTTAATTATAGGACGTCAAGCGACAGTTATTCGCCAGATACCCATTTCTTGAACAACGGAGCGGTTTTCTGGCTAACGATGATCTGGTGTTCTGCCTGCGGTATCTTGAGAAAGACTTCAAGCTTTACTTTTTCAAATACTTTGAAACTTCGTATGTAATCGATGTTAACGATATACTGCCTGTTCGCCCGGAAGAAGCTGGCTTCGTCGAGCTCCGCTTCCAGGTCGGAGAGCGTTTTATCGCACAGGTATTTTTTCTCATGCTTGTCTACCACCACAACCAGCATCTCGTTCCTGTAAATAAATGCGATCTCATCAACTCCCAATGCAACGTGCTCGTCCCTTTTCCTTACGATCAGGCGGTTTTTCTTTTTAGTCATTAAGGCAGATGTTATCATTCGGTTGAAAGTATTGATGATATTTTATTGATGACAAGTAAGTGGTTGTATATAACCCCAAAACTTGATGAGCGGCGTATATCGCGTTTATAATGAAGTAACCCGGTTGCGGGAAAATAAAAAGCCCCTTGTAAAAACAAGAGGCGTATGTACACCTATGATGCACATGAGAAAAATAGTTATTCATCCTTTATGATGATTTGATTGCTTATTCGTTCGCAATGATAGATCAAAAATATAAAGGATCGAATCATGGAATCACGTGTTGCATCTTTCATCATCATCATTTGCCGCTCGTAATTATTTTATGCAAGACCTGATTTTACCATTGCATGCTGCTAAAAATATTCATTCGATCTATAAATACTTCACGAATGAAAATTCACGCTTTGCATTCTTATCCAGCAAATGTTGAAGCAGAAACTACAATGTTTTGGTCTTAGTTAAACTTAACTTAAAAATCATATCATGACTAGAACGCTTATGCTACTTGCAGCATTCGTCCTCTTATTCGGACAGGTGCTTGCACAGGGTAACCGAACCGTTACAGGTAAGGTTTCCGATGATAAGGGAATTCCACTTGTTGGTGTAACTGTGTCCGCGGTTGGATCAAGTCAACGGACGATGACCGGCGCAGACGGTAACTTCAGCATCCAGGTATCCGACCAGGTAAAGACACTCAGGTTAAGCTATGTAGGTTTCCGCATGCAGGATGTGAACATCTCCGGGAAGAACGCGGTGGATGTTTCATTGGTAGCGGAGAACAACGAGCTGGAGGGTGTTGTTGTTACCGGTTATAGCCGGGAGAAGAAAGGCCAGTTCGTAGGAGCCGCTTCCGTGATCAGTGGTAAAGCAGTGGAAACGGTTCCGGTGGGTGCTTTCGACCAGGCATTGCAGGGCCGGGCGCCAGGTATGCTGGTAAATTCCGGCTCGGGACAACCTGGCACCAGTGCCAACGTCACCATCAGGGGCATTCAATCCATCCAGGGTTCCGGTGCGCAACCGTTATATATAATAGACGGTATACCGATGCCAGCTGCAGATATGCAGACGATCAACCCCAATGATTTTGAAACGATCACTGTTCTGAAAGACGCCGGTGCCGCCGCCTTATATGGAGCAAGAGCAGGTACCGGTGTGATCGTCATTACTACCAAAAAAGGGAAGTCCGGCGCTACCAACTTCACCTACCGCTCACAGGTCGGTATCACAGCGCCACCTGATTTCTCGCGGATGAATATGATGAATACAAGCGAGATCCTGACTTATGAAGAAAGGCTCCAGATCCCGAATACGCCAGGTTGGGTATATTCTCCCAACAATACCGCCAGCCCGTTATCGGTTGCGCAGCGTGCCGCCATACTCGATAGTATCCGCGGTATCAACTCAGACTGGCGCGATGTATTGTATCGCGAAGGATGGTCACAATTACATGAGTTGAACATGACCGGCGGCACCGACAGGACACGCCTGTTCCTTTCCGCTTCTTATTTTGACCAGGAAGGGATTGACAAGGGCTCCGCGCTTAAGCGTTATACCACCAGGTTCAATATCGACCATGGTACTGCAAAACTCAACATCCAGTGGAATACCACCGCCGGGTTCTCTAAAACCGACTTCTCTGAAGGAGAGTGGCTGAATAACAGCCCGCGCAATCCTTTCCAGATGACTTTCAGGGCAAAGCCTTACGAGAATCCGTACAAAGCGGATGGCAGCCTGAACTTTGGCGCCAGTACACCATTGAATTTAAAACAGGTGGCCAACCTCCTGGAAGGAATAGAGAACACGAAGTTCACACAACGTCAGCTGAAAGTGAATTCAGGACTTACGCTCACGTATCGCATTCACCCATTGGTTACATTGAAGAATACCGTGGGTATCGATCTTGCAAACGATATCTGGCAGCGGTTCGTTGAACCGGGTTCATATTACGGAACCCTGCAACAGTTCAACAAAGGGATCAATATAGAAGCGAACAAACTCACCACAAACCTTATCAATACTACCAGCGCGGTGTTCGCGAAAAGATTCAACAACATCCATGACGTAGAAGCAGGCGCATATTTTGAAGTAGTAAGGGGCTACCAGAAAGCTCTTGGGTTTACACAGTTTGGACTGGATCCACGCATCAGTGAAACAGGGCAAGGTGCAGGGCCGTTGCCGGTGAATCCGGGGCAGACAACCTATCCGCAGGTGTCTACCAGCGCGAAATCCGGGTATGGCATCCGCTCTTACTTCGCGACAGGCCGTTACACTTATAATAATAAGTACACGCTGAATGCAAGTATCAGGAGAGACGGTACTTCCCGTATCCTGAATGAAGACAACAGGGAGGTTACTACCTGGGCAGCCGGTGCAAGCTGGAATGCAATGCAGGAGAATTTCATGAAGAATCAAAACATCCTTACTGACCTGAGAGTAAGATTGTCGTACGGCGCGGTACCAAACATTGGTAGTATCCCTACCACTACATACGGTATCGTTACACAGGCCAGCTCTGGTAACTGGGTTTCTGTAACGAATTATACAGGATCACAGCTCGCTTCATATTCTACCACGGGATCTCCATTCAACCCCACGCCGAACTACGCAGGTTCTTCAGTTCCCGGGCAGTACCCTAATACACCAGGCAATCCTGACCTGAAGATCGAAACGATCGAGAAACTGAATCTCGGCGTTGACTTCGCAGTATGGAAAAACCGTGCGCGTTTTACCATCGACGTATACAACAACCGTACGAAAGACCTGTTTGTAAGACAACCACTCAGTTCTACGACAGGGTTCCTGAATCTTGATATCAACGCGGGTGTCATGACCAATAAAGGGATCGAATTCGCGGCCAACGTAGATGTGGTCAGAACGTCGAATATCGACGTCACCCTTGGCTGGAACCACGCGATCAATAAAAACAACATCGAAGACCTGGGATCAGTGAGTGAATACCCGCTGGGTACTTTTATCATTAAGGAAGGACTTCCGTTCGGTTCACATTATACGTTCCGTTATCTCGGTGCGGACCCTACCAACGGTCGACCAAGGTATGAAACACAGGCCGGCGGCGTCACCAACGATATCGGCCAGGCAGGCAGGTTCTATGATTTCGGTACTTATCTTCCTAAGCACGTAGGTGGTTTAACCGCTGATGTTCGCTGGAAGAACCTTACGGTAAGCGCATTGTTCTCTTACCAGCTGGATGTGGTGCGCAGCAACAACCACGAAAACTGGACAACACAAGGTACCATTGGTTTCCACCAGGCAGTGAACGCCAACAGGCGTTTGCTTACTGAACAGTGGCAGAAGCCGGGTGACAATGCATGGTTCCAGGCGCCTGCATTTGATAGAGGCTTTACATCTTCCGACCTGCAGGATGCGAAATTCATCCGCTTCCGTAACCTGAACGTAGCATACAGGATACCGGTTGGACAGATTAACGGCACTACCATCATCAGGTCGATCAGGATCTATGGCCAGGCACAGAACC
>JAJTCI010000101.1 GCA_021323155.1 Chitinophagaceae bacterium
ATCCGGAAGGGAGCCAGTTCTTTGTTTAATTCATCGATCTGCACATGCTGGGCGCTTACCCGTTCTTCCGTCAGCCCCTGGGCGTAAGCTGCCGTCTTGGAATGGTCACTGATCACCAGGTATTCGTACCCCTGTTGCCGTGCGGCTTTGGCCATGGCGTCTATGGTGTCGCTGCCATCGCTCCATTTGCTGTGGGTGTGAATGATGCCTTTTATGTCTCCCGGCTGAATGATGTTGAATGGTGCTGTAGATCCCGCTTTGATCGATACCGCGCTCTCGCGATAGAAAGAAGGGATCTCAGCGATCTGGACCGCGCTGAATATATCCTCTTCGCAGCCATACACCGCTGTCTCATAGTCCCTGGAATTTTCTTTCCAGCAGGTAAGAAAATCCGCGCTGCAACTGGTTTCAAAGAGTTTCTTACAAAAGGCCGATTCGGTCGTTATGTAAAATCCAAGCTGAACATTTTCGGGCCCCTTCACTAATAGATAGATTGGGTCCTGCTGTTCAACGGAGTAATTGTCCCCAAAAAATAGTTTCAGGCTTTCCGCATCTGTTGTCGTTACCCATTCCAGTTTGGTGATCACCTCCAGTTGCCTGCGAAACTCACCGGTTAAGGCGAATTGCTCGCCAGTGAAAGCCTTTTTTATTTTCTCATCCAGTTCCAGCGCATAGGTTTCTATCTGCGCGTACAGGTAACTGCCCAGTGTGCTCATGTGGAACTCGATTGAATCCCGGATCTTTTCCTGTGTTTTCTCGCCAAACCCTTTATAAAGTGTGAGCCTGTTCTCGTTACAGGCGTACAGAAGCTCCCCGATGTTTTCTATACCTAGTTCCTTCCAGATAGTGGATATTTTTTTGGGTCCCAGGCCTTTGATACTGAGCATTTGTACCACGCCGATCGGGGTCTTTTTCATATACTCATCAAGGGCCGCCAACCGCCCCGTATCCAGCACTTCTATGATCTTTTTACCCATCCGGTCACCGATTCCCTTCACGCTGAATATCTCCTGCGGTGGCATTTCTGCCAGCTCTTTTTCTAGCTTTTCAATGGTGAAGGCGGCGATGGAGTAGGACTTCGCCCGGAAGCTGTCGTCCCCATGGATATCCATTAGTTTGGACAAGAGAGAGAAGTTTTCAGCAATGGTGTAGTTATCCATGCCCCAAATAAACAGCGATTGGCGTAAAATAAAAAGTCCCGGAAACTTCCGGGACTTTTTTAAGTCTATTGTCGCTGAAGAATTATCTCTTCTTAGCGGCTTTCTTAGCACCTTTTTTAGCGGCTTTCTTAGCGCCACCTTTCTTTGCTGCTTTTTTTGCACCTTTTTTAGCGGCCTTTTTAGGAGCAGCTTTCTTTGCAGCTTTTTTTGCGCCTTTTTTTGCGCCTTTCTTTGCAGTTGCCATTGTTTTAGAATTTAATGGTTAGTTAATAATGGCTTAAAAATAAGCACTTTATTTAAACTGCAAAAAAAAATTTTTCTAAGCCGTTGCCTCGACCGCGTTTACAGATACCGTTGTTTTATCACTTTTCGTCTTTCTGAATTCAACAACCCCGTCCGTCAACGCGAAAAGTGTGAAGTCTTTTCCTACACCAACGTTCTTACCAGGATGATAAACGGTGCCTCTCTGGCGCACGATAATATTACCAGCGATCGCCGGTTGTCCGCCGAATATTTTTACACCAAGGCGTTTGCTTTGTGAGTCCCTTCCGTTCTTTACCGAACCTTCACCTTTTTTGTGTGCCATAACTTTTATTTTATGATCTCAAGAATCCAAACAGCAATACCAAATGGGTCCCTGTGATTTGTTTTCTTGAAATTTTTTATGCGATGCTTTCGATTTTGATCTGTGTGTACTGCGTCCTGTGACCGTGCTTTTTACGGAAGCCCTTCCTTCGCTTCATCTTAAAAGCGATCACTTTGTCGCCTTGCACAAACTCGTTGACGATCTCAGCTTTCACAACCGCTTTTGCAGCAGTCGCAATTTTGTTGTCCTTGGAGGTCAACAATACATCACTGAATTCAACTTTGTCTCCGTTCTTTCCTGACAGGTGAGGCACGTACAGGTTTTGACCTTCCTGTACCCTGAACTGCTGACCTGCGATTTTTACTACTGCAAACATGGCTTATCCAAAATTAGGACGGCAAAGGTAAGGGTTTCACCCATAAAAGGAAAGAGAATAACCGAAGTTTTTTGTTAACCAGCTTCCAAAATACAATACCGCCTTCTTTTTTGCCGTAAAGACGTTAAGTGCTGCTGATGTTTGCCTATCCAGATCCTGGAAACATTTGGATAAACTTTCAAAGGTAATTGACGGTCAATGAAATAGATATATAACGATGGGGACCGGACAAATGCTCCCGCCTTCCTCCGGCCGTACCATCAAATCCTTTATCAGTACATTTGCCGCCTATTTGATCCAATGAACCTGAAGTCACTCCTGGCAAAACCCTTTGCCAACTATATATATAAGCAGATACAAAAGAGCAAACTAACGGCGATACAGGACCAGGAAGAGATATTTAGATCCCTGATCCGGTCGGCAAAGGACACAGACTTTGGTAAAGACCATGGATTTGACGTCATTACCAGTTACGACGCCTTTAAAAAAGCCGTTCCCATACGTGACTACGAGCAATTGAAACCTTACGTGGAAAAGATCAAGGAGGGCCGGCAAAACGTGCTCTGGAAAGGGCGCCCCATCTATTTTGCCAAGACCAGCGGTACTACGAGCGGTGTGAAATATATCCCCATCACGAAAGCTTCCATTCCAAATCATATCAACACTGCCCGTAACGCACTCTTGTGTTATATGGCAGAAAGCGGTAATTATGATTTCGCGAGCGGGAAAATGATCTTTCTAAGTGGTTCGCCGGAACTGGAAAGGGTAGCCGAAATACCTACTGGCAGATTGAGTGGGATTGTCAATCACCATATTCCCAAATACCTGAGAGGCAACCAGCTTCCTTCCTACGAAACGAATTGCGTCGAAGACTGGGAGACGAAACTCGACAGGATCGTTGATGAGACCGCGAACCAGAACATGACGCTGATCAGCGGTATACCACCCTGGATGCAGATGTATTTTGACAGGTTAAAAGCCAGGACCGGCAAAACGATCGCCGAACTCTTCCCTAAGTTTTCAGTGATGGTGTATGGAGGCGTAAACTTTGAACCTTACCGGGCTAAATTATTCGACACCATTGGGAAAAAGATCGATTCGATCGAAACGTTCCCGGCTTCAGAAGGTTTTTTTGCTTTCCAGGACAGTCAAAGCGAAAAGGGACTGTTGTTGAATACCAACTCAGGTATTTTCTTCGAGTTCGTTCCAGCGGCGGAGATATTCAACGATAATCCAACCCGGCTCTCTCTATCTGATGTAAAAGTGGGGGAGAACTATGCGCTAATCATCAACAATAATGCAGGACTTTGGGCCTATAACATCGGGGATACGGTAAAATTCACCAGTACCGATCCATACCGTTTGGTCGTTAGTGGCCGGACGAAACATTATATCTCCGCTTTTGGCGAACATGTGATTGGTGAAGAAGTAGAGCAGGCACTGATGAAAGCCGCCGCTGAAGAGAACATCCATATTACCGAGTTCACAGTGGCACCTTTCGTTGCACAGGGTAATGACAAGAGTTACCACGAATGGTTTATCGAGTTCGAAACAACACCTGCAAACCTGGAAAGCTTTCGCCACCAGGTCGACAATTACCTGCGCGAAAAAAACGTCTATTACGATGACCTGATCGCTGGGAATATTCTTGATATTTTAAGGGTACGACCAATACGAAAGAACGGTTTCATCGATTACATGAAATCGATCGGTAAACTGGGCGGGCAGAACAAGGTTCCCCGGCTAAGTAACGACCGGAAATTCGCCGAGGCGCTGCGTCCATTCCTTGCTGAGTGAACTGTGCCAGCAATAGGCTGAACAATTATCTTTACCTTGTTGACTCAATGACGATTGTTTGATGAATGTAAAACGCATTGCCATATTCGGCTCTACCGGCTCGATAGGTACACAAGCCCTGGATGTGATCGCATCCAATCCTGATAAATTCTCCGTTTCTATTCTGACCGCGCATACCAACGAAGATGTGCTTATTCGCCAGGCGCTGCGTTTTAACCCGGAAACCGTGGTGATCGTCGATGAGGCTAAATACAACACGGTGAAGGATGCACTGGCAGGTACATCGATCAAAGTTTCGGCAGGAGAGCAGGCCCTCGAAGAGGCGGCCTCACAGGATAACTATGATTTTATGCTGGCAGCCATTGTTGGTTACGCGGGCCTCAAACCTACACTGAAAGGTATTGAGAACGGCAAGACTATCGGGCTCGCCAATAAAGAGACACTCGTCGTTGCAGGTGATTACGTGATGCGAAAGGCTATGGAGAAAAAAGTGGCGGTGATTCCGGTAGACAGCGAGCACTCAGCTATCTTTCAATGCCTGGTGGGCGAAGGTCGCAACAAAATAGAAAAAGTGATCCTGACAGCCAGCGGCGGCCCATTCCTTGGCAAGAAGCCGAACTTTTTAGTGAACGTGAAGAGGGACCACGCCTTGCAACATCCCAATTGGACGATGGGCGCGAAAATAACGATCGATTCGGCTACCCTTATGAACAAAGGACTCGAGATGATCGAAGCTCGGTGGTTATTCAGCCTGCAACCGGAACAGATTTCCGTAATGGTACATCCCCAGAGTATCATCCATAGCATGGTGCAGTTCGAAGATGGAAGTATCAAGGCACAGATGGGATTGCCGGACATGAAACTGCCGATTCAATACGCGATGGCATTTCCCACCCGTATTCCAAACGATTTCCCTCGCTACGATTTCCGGAGACCCAACGTGCTGAGTTTTGAGGAACCTGATACCAAAACGTTTCGTAACCTCGCCTTGGCCACAGATGCGCTGCACAAAGGCGGCAATATGCCCTGCATCCTAAACGCGGCGAATGAGATCGCGGTATTCGCCTTCCTAAGAAACCGGATCGGCTTTCTCGATATCACCGAAGTGGTAGAAAGATCCATGAATAAGATCCCATACATCTCGAATCCCACACTCGAAGAATACTTTGACAGCGACGGCGAGGCCCGTAATTTTGCCGCTTCGTTAATACAGATGTAAGGTTTTTTACCGGGTCGCCGTTTGTAATGCTATTTTGCTTTATTTGCGCCTGTTCACAAAATGCCGTCAGCTTCTGTAATAAATAACCTTGCAAGGCTACAAACGGGATTGCATAGGTACATTCAATCGTATTTCAAAAGACGAACTAACACAAACAATGACACTATTAGCGATAAACTGGGGTAACGTAGGTGTGCAGACCTTGTATTTTATCATGGCGTTTTCCATTTTGGTGGTGCTGCATGAGTTGGGTCATTTCCTTCCGGCCAGGTGGTTCAAATGCCGCGTCGAGAAATTCTACTTGTTTTTTAACCCCTGGTTTAGCCTGGCGAAGAAAAAGATCGGGGAAACTGAATGGGGACTGGGATGGGTGCCTTTCGGCGGGTATGTAAAGATATCGGGCATGGTGGATGAGAGCATGGACAAAGAGCAGTTGAAACTTCCACCTCAGCCTTACGAATTCCGGGCAAAACCAGCCTGGCAACGACTCATCATTATGTTGGGTGGGGTTATTGTTAATATCATTCTCGCCATCGTTATTTTTATTTTCATACTCTGGGTTTGGGGAGAGGAGTACCTGCCACCACAAAATGCGAAGTACGGAGTTGTGGCTGAACGTTTAGGTAAGGCGATGGGCGTCCAGGATGGAGATATCATTACAAAAGTCAATGGTGTGCCCGTTCGGGATGAAGATCGGGTGGGTCCAATGATCATTCTAAATAATGGGAAAAACGTTACTGTCCTGCGCAACGGTCAGGAACATCAATTGGCGGTTCCGGATACAATGGTTAAGGCATTGAATAGTGCCAAAGGCCAGCAGTTTGCCTCGGTAGGTATCCCTACAGTTGTAAAAAAATTAGCTCCGGGATCGAATGCGGAAAAGGCCGGCCTCCAGCCAAATGATACGATAATTGGTGTCGATTCTGTCAATACAGGCTTTTTTCAGTTATTTCAGCGGGAACTGGCGACGAAGAAGGAAAAGACAGTCACTCTCAACGTCATTCGCAAAAATGATACGCTCAAGGTGCCAGTCAATGTAACGAAAAACGGAACGATCGGCTTCGAACGGCAGTCACCTAAGGACCTGGGCTTTGAAATGGAGACGCAGAAATTCACCTTCCTGGAAGCAATACCGGCGGGCTGGAATAAATGCTGGACCACGCTTGGTAATTATGTAACCGGTCTGAAGCATTTGTTTACCGGGCAGGCGAAAGCTAGTGAGTCACTGGGAAGCGTTTTTAGCATAGGCAGCATCTTCCCGACCGAATGGGGCCAGTGGCAACAATTCTGGACCCTGACAGCCATCTTTTCAATCATTCTTGCCTTTATGAACGTATTACCCATTCCGGCACTCGACGGCGGGCACGCGCTCTTCACGATCGTTGAAATGGTCAGCGGTCGCAAACCAAGTGATAAATTCATGGAATACGCACAAATGGTGGGGATGGTATTGCTGCTTGGGCTGATGGCCTATGCACTTGGACTGGATTTCCTGAGGATTTTTAGGAACCTTTAACGTCAAATAGACGCATCCTTGTAATCGGAGCGTTTTTTGAACGTATTTATATAAGCTCTTTGACTTTTACACATTCAACTGTGTTTGTCATCCGAACATTTTGGGGTCGTATTGGTTTTGACAGCATAAGTTGCGGTAGGTGTAAGCATGCAGTGCGTTGTTCAATTAGCACTTTAATCTGAATGTTCAAACTACAAATGGCAATACTCAGTATGCCATGGCTGCCTAATCAGTGATTAAGTAGTCATTAGGGCCGCGTTGAACAGGTTGACCTGTTACCACGTTCCGCCGCCGACTAACAAAACAAAACGGGATGCTGCTGCAGAAGGCTGTGACTGTAGCTTAAGACCATACAGCTAAGTAATGGGTTGGTTTGTTCGTTTCCTGCCTGTTGCCGACAATTAATAATGAAATAAGCATGTAGAAAGCTTATGGCAAATATGTTTGGACACCGGTTCGAGTCCGGTCGACTCCACTCTTCGCCGCCTCCGTCCTGCTTGGCAGTACGAAGGCGGCTTTTTTATGCTCATACCAGCATTTGAACCCGGTTGGTATTCGTTCATATTGTGATTAGCTTTGTATATTGTGCCGTCCCTGTAACCTGGGCCGCTTTTAAAAATCCGAGGATGCTTAAGAAGGTTTTATTGATTGATGATGATATGGTCACTTGGGCGATCTGTGAAATGGTCCTTGGTAAGACAAGCTTTTGCCAGGACCTGGAGAAACTGGGCAACGGCAAGGAAGGGATCGATTACTTCTCTAATTATTTTGAGCGAAAGAAAAAAGGCGAGGCTGGTATCCAACCGCCGGACCTTGTGTTGCTCGATTTAAACATGCCCGTGATGGATGGATGGGCATTCCTCGAAGATTACATTCGCAAATATGCAGAGCGGGTGCCCGAAACTAAGATCGCGATCTTGTCATCGACTGTAAACCCGGAAGACTTTATCCGGGCCCAGAAATACGATATAGTCATCGATTTTATCAATAAACCGCTAACGATCGAATTGATCGAGGATCTGAAGTCGCACGATGCACTGAAACAATACTTTT
>JAJTCI010000102.1 GCA_021323155.1 Chitinophagaceae bacterium
TTTCATCCATGGGAAGAAAAGAACTGGAACGAGAGCATTTCCTATATCAAAGATGGGATCACGCGCTACAGCAGCTGGCTCGGTGATTACCCGTATTCGATCGCGACGGCGGTGAGTGGTGATGAAAACGAAGTGAGTGGCGGTATGGAATATCCTACCATCACCCTGATCACGCTGGCGGAAGGCGGGCAGGAACTGGACATCACTATTGTTCATGAACTTGGCCACAACTGGTTCTATGGTGTACTGGCGAGCAATGAAAGAAAGCATGCCTGGCTGGACGAGGGTATGAACACCTACTACCAGAACCGCTATGAAAAAGAGAAGTATGGCAACTACTCGCTCGTGGAAACTACCGCGGGTATGCTGTCAAGAAATAAGACGCCGGATGACGCGCTTGAATCCCTGCTTCACGCGATGTTCAGGATGTACCGTGACCAGCCTATAGAAACACCGGCGGACGAATTCAGCTTTTCCAACTACGGCATGATCGTATATATGAAGGCGAGTATCTGGATGAAGAAGCTGGAAGATGAACTCGGGACCCCGATGTTTGACAGCGTGATGCGGGCCTACTTCAGGGAATGGGGGTTCAGGCATCCCTACCCCGAAGACTTTAAGAACACCGTTGAAAAACACTCGGGCAAATCTATCGAACCCTTGTATAACCTGCTGTTCAAAACGGGACCGCTTTCCATCCCTCAAAAAAAAAGTCCTAAACTAAACGCCTTTTTCCCGCTGAACGGCACCACCCGGCACCAATTCATTTCAGTACTCCCGGCCTTGGGCGTGAACATGTATGATAAGCTGATGCTGGGTGCCATGGTCCACAATTACCAGTTGGCACTCTCCCGCGTTCGGTTTATGGCTGCACCACTATACGCCACCGGTAGCAAGAAACTGAATGGCATTGGCCAGCTTTCTTTCCACCAGTACTCACCTGGTAAGATCAATGAATGGTCATTGGGCATCAACGGCGCCACATTTTCCACCAACCAGGGCGTTGACAGCAACGGCGCGAAAGTATTTAGCGGGGTGAGCCGCCTTGTACCTGCTTTCCGTTTGCATTTGAAAAACCGGGATTACCGGTCACTTGCTCATACCTGGCTTGACCTCAAAAGTTTCATCATCACTGAGCAAGGTTTCAATTATGTAGTAAAACAAAGCGAGGGTATCAGCTACCCGGAAGAAGGCGCCAGGAAAACACGATATGTTAACCAGCTTAGCCTGAATTCCGAAAATCACCGCGCATTGTATCCTTATCGTTACCAGTTGCAACTTCAGCAGGGAAAGGAATTCCTACGCGCCGCAGCTACTTTGCATTATTTCTTCAATTACGCGGTGGGCGGTGGAATGAATATGCGCGTGGCCGCTGTTAAGTTCGGGTACATCGGTGGAAAGACACCTGCAAAAGAAGCCAACACGTTAAACTACCAGCCCAAACTCACCGCCGTGCGTGGCAACGAGGATTATACTTACAGTAATTATTTTGTGGGCAGGAACGAATTCGAAGGCGCTGCTTCGCAACAGATCATGGAGCGGGATGGGAACCTGAAAATACGGACCGACATCTTCCAGGACCTGCAGGGAAGATCGGACGACTGGATCGCGGCAGTGAACCTGAGCACCACCATTCCAAAAAAGTTATTGCCCATACCGGTACCGCTTAAAGTATTTGCCGACGCCGGCACTTATGCAGACGCCTGGAAAAAAGAAGCTTCAGTGAGCCGGTTCCTTTACGTAGCGGGTCTCCAGTTGTCATTATTCCACGACCTCCTGAACGTATACGCGCCGCTTATATACAGCAGGGAATTCAGCAACAGTCTCAAGACAGTGCCGGAGGAAAACAAACTACTTCGTAAGATCTCGTTCAGCATCAATATTCAAAATTTCAGCCTGAGGAAAATAGCGCCTGACCTTCCATTATAGTATGCCGTCCCAGATAGAAATACTTCCGTGTGATAAGATAGATCGCGATAAATGGGATGCCTGTGTTCGCGGGGCCGACAACGGCCTGGTGTATTCACGATACGCTTACCTGGACCATATGTGCGACAAGTGGTATGGCGCAGTAATAGGAGATTACGACGCAGTCATGGCCTTACCGTGGCGAAGAAAATTCGGGATAAGCTATATTTACCAGCCGGCATTCGTCCAGCAACTCGGCTTCATTGGAAATGCCCTAGACGAGGTTGAAATACTCAACACCGTTACATCCATTACAAGGTATGGCAACCTGCTACTCAATTACGGTAATACAGAGATCGCATTGCGCCTGGCGGCCGCGCGCAAAACAAATTTCGTCATCAATCTTGCCACGTCCTACGGGATGATCGCTGCGGATTACAGCAAAGACCTTACGGCAAACCTGAGGAAAGCAACAAGAGACAACGAGCTACAGGTATCAAACCAGGAGAACATCGACCTGGCCATTTCAGTGTACCGCGACACTTATCATCATCGCGTGCAAAGCCTGGTAAAGGATGATTATGCGCGTTTCCGGTTGTTGTGCGGAGACCTTTTCCGTTCACAGATGTGCTTTACCCGGGAAGTACGGGACCAGGCCAGCCGGTTACTTGCTATCGGGCTCTTTGTTAAAGATGAAAAGCGCATCTACAACCTGATGAACACAACCACGGAGGCTGGCCGTGCGCGTGAAGCGAATCATTTTTTACTGGATGCAGTGATCCGGGAATTTGCCGGGCAAAGACTGTTGTTCGATTTTGAAGGATCTGATCTCCCTGGCGTAAAAAGTTTCTATATGAAATTCGGTGCGCAGCAGCAGCCGTATTTCCTATACCACTACAACCGGTTGCCGGTGCTGCTCAAGCTATTTAAGCGCTGAACGTTCGTTTAATACTGCAGCTGCGATTTGCAAATCGAACGGGCGCGTGATCTTAAGATTGGTGTACTCCCCTTCCACCAGGTGTACTGTTCCCCCCGACGCTTCTACCACCGTTGCTTCATCGGTGAAACGCGGATCATCATCAACGGCAAAAGCAGGCAGTATGATCTCGCTCCTGAATACCTGTGGTGTTTGAATGATGACAATATTATCGCGGTTGATCACTTTGTGTGAGCCATCTTCGTTCACCCGCAGACTGTCATTCACGGCCACAGCGGGTATCGCCGATCCTTTCTCCTCGGCCTGCCGGTAACACCGGGCCAGGAGATCTTTGGTTACCAGGCAACGGACCGCGTCATGAATAAAAACAATGGATGGCTCTTTTACGTGCTGCAGCCCGTTCTTCACAGACTGGAACCTGGAAACTCCGCCATGTGTAAACACCACATCCCGGAACCCGTTGCATATTTGCCGGGCCTGTGCCTCATGCGCTGCAGGAACCACGACGATAATGGTGATATTGTCAAAAGCCTCGGCAAAAGCGTTCACCGAGTGCCATAGTATCGCTTTACCGTTCACGGCAAGGAACTGCTTTGGTATGGCGCTGTCCATACGCGAACCTGACCCACCCGCGGCTATGATGGCGTATCTTTTCACTGTACGATGAATTTAAATACCGGTTTGCCTTTTGAGGGATCAATATAGTTCGGATCTTTCAGGTCGCGGTACACAACATCACAATCCGGGAACCTCTTTCGCAACACCGCTTCTACAGAATCAGTGGAAACAGAATTTCTTAACGCATGGTTCAGCCGGAGATCGATCGACACAGGCATCGGGTTTTCCTCGAGTATTTTCAGCCAATCATTATCTCCGTCCGCAGACCACAATGCCCGTATGTCGTCCTGGTCGATCACTTCAATGAGTTCAAACAGGTTCATCGATGCAAGTGAGCTGGAATCTTTGTCCATCCTGGCTTTCGACGGTTCCTTATTGTAAAACAGCGCGAACTGTTTTTGTTCCCCTTTTATTTGCAGGCTATCCGCGCTAAGATCGAGTTTAATGAATCCTTCCGTTTTGCGACGCAGTTCTTTGTAGGCTTTGCTCTCCGTGAAAATAAATTGGATGTTCTCACCGATAGAAGCCGGCAACCCATGCGCAGAATCCGTTAAGATCTTACCGTCCCGTTCCCAGCCGTAAAATGAAAACGCATTTGACGCATCGCCAGCTGTATGCTTGCCCGCGACACAGTATTGCAGGAAGGGCAGGCTATCCACCGCCTCCCATTTGGCCTTCGTGATATCAAAAGGCTTTTCATTGGTGCATGCAGCAGCAGCCGAAATAAGCAATATCAGCAACAGGTATCTCAGCTTTCAAGGATTTTCCTGGCTTCGGTCAATAGTTTGTCTTTATCGATCGCGATGGTTCCTACCTCCTCGCAAACAAGGCCACCCGCGATATTGGCCCATTCCGCTGCCACGTGGATATCACGCGATGCGGCATATACAAGGGCGGCCACTGCTATCACGGTGTCGCCCGCGCCGCTGACGTCTGCAATGTTCCTGCGGTGAGAGGGAATGATCCGGCTGTCGCCATTGCTTTCGTAGAACATACCATGTTCAGACAAGGTGATGAGCGAGTGATCATGTTTCAATGCCTGGTGCAGTTGCAGGTGTATATTGTTCAACAGGTCCGGCGTGATGTCCTCGAAGAGGAGGTTCAGTCCTTCCTTTACTTCCTTCAGGTTGGGCTTGAATAGCGACACCCCCTTATAAGCGAAAAAGTTCTTGCGCTTGGGGTCCACCGCGGTAACAATGTCGTGTTGCCGGCACAGTTCGATCACCGACCGGATAAGCGGTTCCGTGAGCACGCCTTTGTTATAATCCTCCAGTATCACCACCTGTGGCTTGTGGGCTTCAACGAAGCTGGTGAAATGTTCCAGTAGTTCATTGGAAAGTTCTTCGTCCAGGTCTTTCACATACTCGGCATCCAGCCGCATCATTTGCTGGTTCCGGCTGATGATCCTCGTTTTATTGGTGGTGATCCTTTTTGATGAAGTGACCAGGTGGTCTGTATAGATGTTATTCCGCTTCAGCAGGTCGGCCAGTTCGCGGCCTTCTTCGTCCTGGCCGATCACGGAGAAAATAAACGTGGCAGCACCCAGGGAAGCCGCGTTCAGCGCTACGTTCCCCGCGCCACCGATCCGCAACTCCTTATTCTCAAGTGATACTACCGGTACGGGGGCCTCCGGGGAGATGCGGTCTACCCTGCCCCACCAATAGGTGTCGAGCATGATATCGCCGATCACGGCGACCTTCAGCCCGGATATGCCTTCCAGTAGTTCTTCTGCATTCATGCAAACTGCGTTGATCCAGTGCAAAGAAAGGAGTATTGCCTTAAATAAAAAATCCCGCGAACCGCGGGATCTGCATTATTTGCTCTTCGCCTTGTATCGTTCGTTCAGGCCGTTCACCACGTCGCGGGTGACGTCGTACATGCTGTTCTTATAGTAGATGGGATCGTTGATCGTTCCATCGCTGTCACTCGCCAGTACAAAGGCGAATCCTTTCTCCTCGCTGTATTTCTTGAGGAATTCCTGGAGTTCCAGGTATATCTTCTGGCGGTACTTCAATATCTCGTTCTGCACTTCCACGTTCTGCACTTGCTGTTTGGTCTGCCATGCCTCTTTCAGTCCTTCCAGGTCCTGCTGGCGTTTCATCTTTTCATTATCGCTCAGCGAATGCTGCATCTGCAGGCTTTCATCCCATAACTTATTGTACTTATCGATCAACCCCTGCGATTCCCTTTTAAGTGCTTCTTCCTTCTCCCTCACCTTTTCACGTGCGATCCTGGAAAGGATGTAATTGTTCTCCACTGAGTCCATCTCAAAATAAGCGATGCGGAAGTTCTCTGCGTCATCACCCGGCCTGCTTTCATTCATTACCGCCGCGCTCAGCTGCGGAGCTTTCTTTTTAAAATAAAGGAAGAAAAGAGTACCTACGGCGATTACAAGAAAGATATTGATTATGAGTAAAGCATTTTTCATCTGATGATCATTTATTGCTTTTTGGCCAGAGGTAACGCCACCCCGTTTCATGCAATGGCATTTATTAAAACGAAAATAAAAGCATCCTCGTAATACAAAGTGTTAAATAGCAATTATTAAGAGGGCGTTGGGACCGTGCCGGCCGCTGTTTAATCGTGGAAACTCCGTTTGTTTTTCTCTGCGGCCGCCTTATCATTTTGTGCGCCAACACGGCAAAGATTGATGTTTGACTACCGACAAAAAAAAGCAGGAGGTGAACCTCCTGCTTCCATATTAAATAATCCGCTTATTTATTCTTCCTCGTCAAAGCTCATCGCCTCCCTGGTGGTGGCCAGTACTTCATATTCATCTTTGTTACCAACGATCAGGTTCTCGAAGTCCCTGAGGCCGGTACCCGCTGGTATGAGGTGACCCGTGATGACGTTCTCTTTCAAGCCCATCATATCATCGGCCTTACCATTGATCGCCGCGGAACTCAACACCTTGGTGGTCTCCTGGAATGATGCCGCAGAGATCCAGCTTTGTACACCCAGTGACGCCTTGGTGATACCCAGCAATACAGGTGTGGCAGTAGCAGGACGTGCTTCTCTCACTTCCACGAGCTTCTTATCAGCGCGGCGCAATACGGAATTCTCCTCCCGCAGTTCACGCAGCGTGATGATCTGGCCCGCTTTCAGCTTGGTGCTTTCGCCTGGCTCGGTCACTACCTTCTTGTCGTAGATCCGGTCGTTTTCTTCGTTGAATTCGAACCTGTCTTCCAGGTCTTCCTCAAGGAACCTTGTATCACCTGCATCAACGATCTCCACCTTCTTCATCATCTGCCTTACGATCACCTCGATGTGTTTGTCGTTGATCCTAACACCCTGCAAACGGTACACTTCCTGGATCTCGTTCACTACGTACTCCTGTACGGCGAACGGACCTTTGATAGAAAGGATATCCGCAGGCGCGATCTGGCCGTCAGACATCGGCGTACCTGCTTTCACAAAGTCGCCATCCTGTACCAGGATCTGCCTTGTAAGTGGTACCAGGTATTTCTTAACGATACCATCCCTTGCTTCCACGATGATCTCGCGGTTACCACGTTTCACGTTACCAAAAGCAACCACACCATCGATCTCGCAAACCACCGCGGGGTTACCCGGGTTCCTTGCTTCGAACAGTTCTGTTACCCTTGGAAGACCTCCCGTGATATCCCTCAGTTTACCGAGGATCCTTGGGATCTTAACGAGTACCTGTCCCGCCTTCACTTCACTTCCTTCATCCATGATGATATGCGATCCAACCGGTAGGTTGTAGTGCTTCACATCTTTTCCCTCGATGATAACGGTAGGTATCTTGGTCTTATCTTTTGTCTCAATAACCACTTTCTCGCGGTGACCTGTTTGTTCGTCCGCCTCGTCACGGTAAGTGATACCTTCCAGTACGTTCTCAAACTTCACTTTACCAACCTGCTCGGCCACGATCACGTTGTTGAACGGATCCCATGTACAGATCATATCACCTTTCTTCACCTGCTGGCCGTCTTTCACATTCAGCGTGGCTCCGTAAGGAACGTTGTTGGTGATGAGTAAGCGGTCGTTCTTCACGTCCATGATACGCACCTCGCCGGTACGACCGATAACGATCTTCACTTTCGTACCCTCGCTGTCAGTGGTGTCAACTGTTCTCAATCCATCGAATTGAACGGTACCGTCAAACTTAGCTACCAGGCCTGGTTCTACCGAAGCAGAGCCGGCCACACCACCCACGTGGAATGTTCGGAGCGTAAGCTGTGTACCTGGTTCACCGATCGACTGCGCGCCCATGATACC
>JAJTCI010000103.1 GCA_021323155.1 Chitinophagaceae bacterium
AAGCCCCGCCGCCTGGCGGGGCTTTTTTGTTGCAGGTGATGGTTGCATCCGCCCAACTACGTCGTTCGGACAGGGATTAGATCCGCCGACCAAGTGGTTCGGACAGCGTCAACTTTTGCCTACGACTTCCTGCCGGCCGCCTGCCGTCTGCTTCGCACTTCGTTCTGCCTTTCTGCGCAACGACAATGCGGCGAAGCTCTCAATCCTTTGGCTACAAGCAAATTGCGGCCTTCCGGTCTTACCTGATGCCCAGTAAAACAATGCACGTTCGTGTAAGAAGATGTAAGAAGATGTTAGTTCATGTAAGAAGATGTTAGTTCATGTAAGAAGATGTCAGTTCATGTAAGAAGATGTATGTTTTTGGGGGTGTGGATAACTCGAGTAACATCGAGTCAAGTACGAGGCAAGTACGGGGGAAGTACGGGGCTGGTATGGGAGTAGGTGCTGGCACCATGCGGGGAGGGTGCGGGGAGCTATGGGGCAGCGTCGGGGGAGAGCCGGGGGAGCCTTCTGGAAGCGGCCTGCTTACCGGCATCACCTGCAACCTGTAACCTGTAACCTGTAACCTGTAACCTGCAACCTCTTACATCGCCTTCAACCTGGCGATCATCGCCTTGGGGTCAGGCGCGCTGAAAACGGTGTTGCCGGCGACGAGTACGTCCGCTCCGGCGGCAAGGATCTCCGCGGCATTATCAGCCGTAACGCCACCATCGATCTCGATGTGCACGTTCAGACCGCGATCGGTGATCATCTTCCTGAGTTGCCTTGTTTTTTCCAGTGTATGGGGGATGAATTTTTGTCCGCCGAATCCCGGGTTCACACTCATCATACACACGAGGTCGATGTCGTGCAATATGTCGGTGAGGTCTCCTACCGGTGTATGCGGGTTGAGCGCTACGCCGGCTTTCATACCCAGGCTTTTGATCTGTTGAATGTTCCGGTGCAGGTGAGGGCAGGCCTCGATGTGCACGGTGAGTATGTCGGCCCCGGCATTCTTAAAAGCTTCGGTGAGTTGCTCCGGCTTTAATATCATCAGGTGGACGTCGCACACTTTATTCGTGGCCTTGCGTATCTTTTCGATCACCGGTATCCCGAAGCTGATATTGGGAACGAACTGTCCATCCATAACGTCCAGGTGATACCAGTCCGCTTCGCTTTCATTGATCATGCGGCATTCTGATTCCAGGTTCAGAAAATCGGCGGCAAGTAGGGAAGGGGCGATGATGGGCATAAGCGTCGTTGTTCGTTGTTCGTTGGCCGGAGTTCGACTGGAGCGAAGGTAGACAGCCCCGGAAAAAGATCAATCCCAAACTATCCACCATCCGGGAGTATCCGTGTTAACTAATTTCGGTCAACGGACAACGGTCAACGTTTTATCAGCTTTTCTGGGCGCCAAGCCGGCCAAGGGCTTCGGTAGCCTGTTGCAGCGCCGGGTCAAGGGATAAAGCTTGCTGGTAGAGGTTGATGGCCTCCTGGGTCTTGCCCGTGAGCTCATAGCAGCGGGCCTGGTAATAGAAAGCGTCTGCGTAAGTGGGCTCCACGCTGGCGGCGGCCTGGAATATTTTCAGGGCGTCATCGTACTTCTTCCGGTCGAAGTGCAGCAAGCCTTTTTCAATATAGGCTTCCATTAATTTCCGGTCGTTGCCGATGCAACGGTCAAAGAGTTGTTCGGCCAGGGAGGCATTTCCTTTTCTTGCATGATACACCCCGGCGATAAAATCGCATTCGGCCAGCGTTTGCCGGTCGGTATTATTGGTAGCTACGTTATTCACCAGGAGTAGCGCCGTATCATTCTTTCTTTCAGCGAAAAGGTTGGCGAGGTATAGTTGGGTACTGATCTCGGGGTAGATACTGATCGAGCGCGCATACGAGCGTATCGCCGCGGTAGTGTCACCACTTCGTTCAAGTAACAGCGCATTCCTGGCCCAGAGACTGTTGTTAGCGCTGTCTTTTTGCAGCAGGATATTCATGTTCGTGAGGGCCTCCCTGTACCTTCCAAGGCTGTCCAGCGCATCCACCAACGCGACGCGGTATTCAATGCTGTCAGGGTATTTGGCGGCACGGTCCGAAAGGTCCTTCACCAGTTGATCCGCCGCGGAAACATCCCGCGCTCCATCCCCGTCCCTGTCTTTGCAGGCATGTATGGTGAGCGCGATTGCTAACAGCAGGACGAGGTACCTCATGACACAAAAATACGGCGGTGGCGGGCAGTTCTAACGCTTTTGTGACACTAATGGTAGGGGGCCGACCTTACTTTTACAAAAATTTATTCGCCATGATCAAAGGGCTGGTTATAATGCTCACGTGTTGCTATGTAATAATAACTACGCTGGCGTCTTTCAAAAACGCGGCGGCGCCCCTGCTGGCGGATGATACCTTGATCTATCCCGATGAGCGGCATTTCGCTAACGTGCGGCAACTCACCTTCGGTGGCGATAACGCGGAGGCGTATTGGAGTTATGACGGGAAATCCCTGGTCTTCCAGAAGACCGCACCCGCCATCGGCCTGCATTGCGACCAGATATTCATGGGAAAGGTGCCTACACGGCCACAGGAAATATTCCTGACGAAAATGGTGAGTACGGGGAAGGGCAGGACGACCTGTGCATACTTCCTGCCCGGCGGCAAGCGGTTCGTGTATGCCTCTACGCATTTGGGCGCGGATAGTTGCCCGCCAGTACCTGACAGGACCAAACTTGGTAACCGCTATATCTGGCCTTTGTACAATACCTACGATATTTTCCTGGCAGACACATCGGGCAAGATCGTAAAACGTCTGACGAACGCGCCCGGTTACGACGCCGAAGCAACGCTTTCGCCTGACGGTAAGAAGATGATCTATTGCAGTGATAAAAGTGGCGACCTGGAGTTGTACGTGATGGACCTGAAATCTGGCAAAGAAAAACAAGTGACCAATACAATGGGATACGATGGCGGCGCCTGGTTCAGCCCCGATGGTAAGAAGATCGTATGGCGTGCCAGCCGGCCAAAGACAGATGCGGAAATAAAGGATTATAAAGACCTGCTGGCGCAGGGCTTCGTGGCGCCCACCAACATGGAAGTATTCGTGGCCGATGCTGACGGGGGCAACGTGAAACAAGTGACACACCTGGGGCAGGCCAACTGGGCACCGAATTTTACACCAGATGGTAAGCGCATCATTTTCTGCAGCAACCACGAATACAAAAGGGGCTTCCCTTTCAATATGTACCTGGTGGACCTTGATGGCAATGGACTGGAGAAGATCAGCCGTGATAAAGGCTTCGACGCATTCCCGATGTTTAGCCCGGATGGCAGGAAAATTGTATTCTCCAGTAACAGGAATAACGGGGGAACGCGGGATACGAATTTGTTTATAGCGGATTGGGTAGATTAGGAATGAGAAATAAGAAATACAAAACACAAAATAAGAAAGTGGGGGATATCCAATGAAGCATTTGTTTTTTGCTTTGATGTTGGTGTTTGCGGTCTCCGGCTGCAAAAAGGTTACGGTAACTACTATTAGCCTACCGGACCTCGCCGGTGGGAATGGAGAGAATGAAAAAGCGGTGGGCGCTTCCGCGCGAAGTTTACTTGCTGCTACCGATTATGCGCAGCTGGAGATCCAGGTTAGCTATATGCCGGGCATGCAACTGCAACCGCAATCGATCAATAACCTCGTTGCTTTCCTCAATACTTATCTTAACAAACCCGGCGGCATCACCGTCACGGAAATCCCAACGCATGCTTCCGGGCAAACAGTGATGAACGTAAACGACATAGGCTTGCACGAAAGCCATTTTCGTACGGCCTTCACTACGGGAACAAAAATCGCGGTGCATGTGCTTGTTGCCGATGCAGCTTATGAGAATGCCAACGTGCTTGGATTGGCGTACCGCAATACTTCAGTGGCGCTGATGGGCAAGACCATCCAGCAAAATTCAGGTGGCCTGACACAGCCCAGCCGTGTAAAACTGGAGACGACCGTATTGCTCCATGAGTTCGCGCATTTGCTGGGGTTGGTCGACCTGGGATCGCCGATGCAGGCATCACATAAAGACGCGTCGCATGGCAACCATTGCAATAATTCCAATTGCCTGATGCATTATTCCGCCGAAAGCACCGATATACTCGGTTTTCTTGTCGTGGGAAATATTCCATCGCTGGACGCGAACTGTGTGGCTGACCTGAAAGCCAACGGCGGTAAGTAGGATAGATGAGGGATGTTGGATGTTTGTTGATCAGTTCATTTATCTTTACGGCACTAACCAAAACCAACAACATGTACGAAGGCTTATTGCACACTCATAACCTGCTCAGGTGGGTGATCCTGGTCTTTCTGCTTCTAAACATATTCAGGCATTTGATGGCGGGCAACCAGCCTTTCAACAAGACGGACAAAGGCCTCGGCTTGCCGTTGCTGATCGCGGCGCACCTCACTTTACTGATCGGGGTTTACCAGTGGATAGTAGGGCCCTGGGGACTTAAAATGATACAGGAAAAGGGCATGAGCGCGGTGATGAAAGACGCGGTCAACCGTTTCTGGGCGATCGAACACCCACTCATGATGCTGATAGCCATTATCTTGATCACTGTCGGTCGTGCGCAGGCGCGGACCAAACATACATCACGGATCCAACACCGGCGCAGCCTGATCTATTTTACACTGGCGCTGATCGCCGTTATGCTCGCGGTGCCCTGGCCCTGGAGAGAAGTGATCGGCCGGCCATGGTTGCCTGGCATGCAGTAATAAAATACAGAACCTCCCTACGGGAGGTTTTTTTAACTTTGGAAATGACCTTACACCGGAATTTCACATACTGGATCGATAAACGTCGGTGGAAATATGTGTTCCTGCTGACCATGTTGCAGTTGTCTGTTTGGTGAAAGCGCAAGAGCCGGCCACCAAATTTCAAATTTCAAATTTCAAATTCCCATGCCTTATTATCATAAACTGGGGGACATCCCACACAAACGCCATACGCAGTTCAGGCAACCCGATGGCAAACTATATTCCGAACAACTGTTTTCGACGGAAGGGTTCAGCAATGATTATTCGCTGCTCTACCATATTCATCCGCCTACTTATATCATCGGTACCGACGAGCCGGTGGATATGATACCGCGCGTGGCGGAAGAGAAAATGCTGAAACACCGTAGCCTTGAAGGGTTCAAAATAAAACCTGAGAAGGATTTCCTGCAGAGCCGCAAGCCGGTGCTGGTGAATAACGACTGTCATATCGTCCTGGCGGCGCCGCAGCAAAGTATGGAAGGATATTTCTACAAGAACGCCGACGCGGACGAGATGATCTTCGTGCATGAAGGCAGCGGCGTGTTAAAGACCATGTATGGCGACCTGCCCTTCGGTTATGGCGATTACCTGGTGATACCAAGGGGAACGATCTACCAAATAGATTTTGCTACCGCGGAAAACCGTTTGTTCATTGTTGAATCGTTCAGCCCCATCCGTTATCCAAAACGTTACCTGAGCAAGTACGGTCAATTGCTTGAACACTCGCCCTATTGTGAACGGGATATGCGGCCACCACAGAACCTGGTAACGATGAATGAGACTGGTGACTTCGTCATAAAGGCAAAGAAGAAAGGACGCATGTACGGTATCCACTATGGGCATCATCCATTCGACGTGATCGGTTGGGATGGCTGTTGTTATCCTTACGCATTCAGCATCCACGATTTTGAACCCATCACGGGGCGGGTCCACCAGCCGCCGCCCGTTCACCAGACCTTCGAAGCGCATAATTTCGTGGTCTGCAGTTTTGTACCGAGGCTCTACGATTATCACCCCGATGCCGTACCCGCGCCGTATAACCACAGCAATATCGACAGCGACGAGGTATTGTATTACGTGGATGGCGATTTTATGAGCCGGAAGAACGTTACGCGTGGGATGATCACGCTGCATCCCGCGGGTATACCACATGGGCCGCATCCCGGTGCCGTGGAGAAGAGCATCGGTGCGAAGGAAACGAAGGAACTCGCTGTGATGGTAGATACGTTTCACCCGTTGCAGCTGACAGTTGACGCGCTGGGAATAGAGAATGAAGGGTATGTGATGAGCTGGGCGGAATGAGAGAGGTTGCAGGTAGCAGGTAACAGGAAACAAAAAGTTTTTGGTTTGGCATTTACTCTTTAATTTGAAATCATAAATAACTGCCATATGATCAAATTCGGTGACATTAAAATCGGCGATTACCTGATGGGTGAGTTTGAAGGGAAGATGTGGGAAGGCGAAGTGGTGCGACTGAACGGTGAGGACAAACAGGTCTGCGTGCAAACCGACGTTCAGGAATTCTGGTTCGAAACGGACAAGCTGCACCCTATCCCGCTTAATGATGAAGCGCTGCGCAAGCTGAACTTCATTAAAGAAGAGCAGGCAGATGGATCGGTGAAATATAAGAAGGACGCGTTCAGGCTGGTGATACCGGCTAAGGATGATTTTTCACATATCGATATGTGGTACCGGGAAGACCGCAGGCATAACCCGGACGTACATTATGTGCACCAGTTGCAAAATGCCCACCTTCAAATGACCAAAATGCATCTCACCAGCGAACCGGTGTGATCTCACAAACACACAATACAAAAGGCCATCCTTCAGCTGAGGGATGGCCTTTTTGTTAGAAAGCGTTTATTGTTAAGCGAGTTTCAGCGCCGTGGTTCTTTTAACCAGGTAGTTATAGCAAACAAGGATCATTGGCAGGAACACCAGTGTAGCCATTAATGACCTTCCGTAAAAAGGAAGACCCGCTGCATAACTTGCCTGCAGCCCTGCGAGCGTATCGGGGTAAATATTGAAGGTGTCAATATACCACGCGCCAAAATTTGACAGGATAAAGAACAGGGTGGGCGCCGCAAAAGCACCAAAGAGCAGGCTGCCGTAATTCTTTCCCTTCAAAGCCCAACCGATGAGCGCGGTGCCGGCAAGCAAAGCATAGTTGAACAACTGCCAGGTATAGAACCCTCGGAAGTCAAACTCACCCAACTGGTAAAGTCCTTCGATGATCATGTCGCTGATAAATACCGCCAGCAAAGGCAAAAGGAAGGAGCGGCTCTTATCGCTTATGAGCAAACCGGAGAAAAGACCGATCGCGAAAACAGGTGAGATGCCGGACCAGTTCAGCTCCGCCGCGGTGAAATACTTGCAAAGCGTGGTCACTGCAACCAGGATAAGCGTAAAGAAGAGCAACCTTTTGTTCATTTTCATACCAGGAATTTAGTGGGCAAAAATAACGTAAAAATCCTCCGGAATACGGGCGTATCTCCGCCATTTTTCCTCAGGTTGTGGATAGCAGGTTTCACGGTACCGCCGCCCTGAACAGCAAACTGTTACCAGTAGCTTTTATCGTATAGTCGTTATCCGGGAAGATGATCAGGGCATCACCCTTTGCAGCGTGCAGTTCATTTTTCGCCTGGAGTGTGGCGGAACCTTCCACACATAGGATGATCTCGGGCGATTTACTCCGGAAAGCGATGCTTTCACCCGCGGACAGTTGGATCCTGGTCAGGGAGAAGTCATCGGCGGGAATATCATAGGTGCTCACCCCATTAACAGGATCCGCCTGCAGCACACGCGGCGTTATGGGTTCGAATTTGGTAAGTCGTATCAGTTCGGCAGTATCGACGTATTTGGACGTGAGGCCGCCAATATGCCTTTATCGATATGTTTAGCCTCCCTGTTCAGGTAGTATTCCCCCACCCAGTATCCTGGTTCTGTTCTTTCAGATTCATGAAAACTGCGCCTGCGCACTTCTTTTTGCACCAGTGGTTGCAGCATCGCGTCGGATTCCGCCAGTGGCAATTCCATTACGTGGCGGTATAGTCCGCTGTAACCGGTTTCTTCAAAAATAGGGAGCAGTGAACGGAGCTGCGGTACGTCCGTAAGTGTTTGTTTTAAATCGCCAGGCTGTTTAAAGCCATGCAGGAGCCAGAAGTCACTGAGGGCAACCATAACCTCCGGCTTGTGGTTACCGTCTTTGTAATTCCGGT
Organism: Chitinophagaceae bacterium; assembly: GCA_021323155.1. Taxonomy (GTDB): domain Bacteria; phylum Bacteroidota; class Bacteroidia; order Chitinophagales; family Chitinophagaceae; genus JAEZDC01. The sequence goes on from JAJTCI010000103.1 coordinate 7,990, forward strand.
TGGGCGCGTTGAGTTCGATACCCATTGATTCTTCGTGAGCGAAGCCATTCAACGCCTCTTCCTTGTCAGGATGTACCTGGATAGAAAGCATTTCCCGCACATCGAGTACTTTAAAAAGATAGG
>JAJTCI010000104.1 GCA_021323155.1 Chitinophagaceae bacterium
ATCGTAGTAACGATGTCCACGTATTGCAATGATCCCTGGTGTTGCCGGAGTATGTCCACGTAATAGGCAGATATGATCTCCACGCGCGCCTTGAAATCCGCCGCGTTGCGGATGTCTTCCACGATCCTGGCGTCGATAAGATAAGCGAGGGGATAGATGTATTCCTTGTACTCGGAGAAGTTGATGTTCTTCTGGAATACGACGGGCGATACTTTGAACTTGATGCCGAAGATCTTGTTGCCGGGCGAATGGTGGCAGATCATATTGCAATGTCGTGGCAGGAAGCTGTCATTCTTTATTTCGAATGACTCGTCATCCAGTTGCATCACGAAGGGCGTTCCCAGGTTGATGAGGTAGGTATAACCGATGTTGGGGAACAATGCGTCCGAGAAACCACCGGGATGTTGTTCGAAGAGCGTGTCGAAATCAGTTTCCCAGAAATAATCGATAAAACGCGAAAGTGATTGCGCAGCTTTCCTGCGGTGATAGCGGTATTCGAAATGATCGCGGTGAAAGAATTCTACGTGCTGCATCCGGTACGAAATTAACGGGGAAGCCTTTGCCTGCGCTGCTTTTAGCATATGCCTGGGACCTTCCATCACAATTTAAAGGACTGGCGTCCAGCACTCATGGTACTATCTTTGCATTTGTTTGCCCACATAAATCAATGTATATGAAAAAAATGCTGGCAATATGCTGTTTCGTGGCCACGGCTGCGATCGTGCATTCATGCGCAAGAAACCCGGTAACGGGTAAAAGCCAGGTTGTGTTAATGTCTGAGAAGCAGGAGATCGCCATGGGGCAGGAAGCGGACCCGCAGATCATCGCGCAGTTCGGACTGTACGAGGATACCGCTTTACAGAATTTCATTAACCAGAAAGGCAAGCAGATGGCAGCGATCTCGCACCGCCCGAATCTCGACTATCATTTCAGGGTGGTAGATTCAGAGGTGCTGAACGCTTTCGCGGTGCCAGGGGGTTACGTATATTTTACGAGGGGCATCATGGCGCACTTCAATAACGAGGCGGAGTTCGCTGGTGTATTGGGCCACGAGATCGGCCACATCACCGCGCGACATTCCGTGATCCAGCAGCGGAACCAGTTGCTGGGACAGGTTGGCATCATCGCGGGTGTGATCATCAACCCTGAGCTGGGAAGGTTCGCCGAGGTGGCTTCGCAGGGGCTGGGACTAATGTTCCTTAAGTTTGGTCGTGACGATGAGCGGCAGTCAGACCAGTTGGGTGTGGAATACTCCAGCAAGATCGGCTATGACGCCAAGGAGATGGCCGACTTCTTTATCACGCTGGAAAGAAAGAGTGGATCGGCTTCCACTGAATTGCCCGAATTCTTATCTACGCATCCGAACCCGGGTGACAGGCATATCGCGGTGGGAGAAGCGGCGGATAAATGGCAGCAAGACCTTAAACTGACCAACCCGGCAGTAAACAGGAATCCATACCTGAGAACAAAATAAGGGCTGATCTATGGTGAAGACCCAAGACAGGGTTTCCTGGAGAACAGTGTGTTCTATCATCCCGTGATGAAGTTCCAGTTCTCCGTACCGCAGGGTTGGATGTACCAGAACACACCTCAAATGGTGCAGTTCGCGCCAAAGGATGGCAAGGCACTGATGATGTTTACGCTAGGCCGGGGTAATTCACTGCAAGAGGCGGCCAGCAACGCCGTTCAGCAGTACCAATTGCAGGTAGTAGAGTCGAGGAGCATCACAGTAAACGGTTTGCCCGCGTTGTATGTGGCGGCGGACCAGGTGAACCAACAACAGCCGGCGGCTTCGGTCCGCACCGGTTCATACTTTATACAGTACAATGGAAGTATCTATCATTTCATCGGTGTGTCCGGCATCAATGATTTCAATAATTATATCTCGTATTTCAACAATACGATGCAGAGTTTCCGGCAGCTTACGGATCCCAGCAAGCTGAATAAACAGGCAGAGCGGATCCGCCTCCGTACCGTATCCGGAAATACAACGCTGAGCCAGGCGCTGAGCGGGTTCGGCGTACCACAGGCCAGGATGGAAGAGTTGGCGATCCTGAATGGAATGAAGCTGACCGATAACGTGAGTTCAGGCACGTTGATAAAGGTGCTGGGTAACTAAGATCATGTAATTGAATGGTTATAAACAGTAGTTTTGAAAAGGGGTCGCTTTAAAGCACCCCTTTTCTATTTATGGCATACATATAGATTATAGTGAACAAATCATGTTTCGTAATATTTTTTGTACCGTATTGCTGACCTGTGGAGTGGCGATTTCCTGCTTTGCACAGATATGCCAGGGTAGCCTGGGCGATCCGATCATCAATGTAACATTCGGTTCAGGCGCTAACCCCGGCCCACCATTGTCTGCGGCAACCACTAACTACAGCTATGTTGATTCTCTTTGTCCACGCGATGGAAAATACAGCGTGGTGAATTACACCACCAATTGCTTCGACAATACATGGTTCACGGTCACGGATCATACCGGTAACCCGAATGGATATTTTATGCTGGTGAATGCATCGTACGCGCCGGGCCAGTTCTACCTCGATACCGTGCGTGGGCTATGCGGGGGCAGCACTTATGAATTCGCGGCGTGGCTGATCAACGTGCAGCGCCCTACGGCCTGCGGTAATAACCCGATCGCACCGAATATCACCTTCCGCCTGGAAAAGACGGATGGTACTTTATTACAAACGTATAACACCAATAATATCCTTGCCACCGACCCGCCACAATGGCGGCAGTACGGTTTCTTTTTCAATACACCTTCGGGCGTGACGGAAGTAGTGATCCGCATGGTGAACAATGCGCCGGGCGGGTGCGGGAATGATATTGGCCTGGACGATATAACATTCCGCGCCTGCGGACCGCAGATCAATGTAACCATCAATGGATCGGCTACAACAGATACAGTATGTTACGGTACCGCCAAGGCGAGTAACATCGTCGCACAGGTTTCATCGGGCTTTAATAACCCCGTATTCCAGTGGCAGCAAAATTTCAATGGCGGCAACTGGACTGATATACCGGGAGCCACCGCCACTAATTATGTAGCGAACTTTCCGGCCAGTGCAACCCCCGGTACCTATCAATACCGATTGATCGCGGCTGAATCGGGAAATATCAATACACCGGCTTGCAGGGTTGCGTCTGCACCGGTGAATATTTATGTAGCGCCAAGACCCACGATCGTTGTGAACAACAGTAGCCCGGTTTGCGCCGGTGGTACAGTTACGCTGACGGCCACCGCGAATACGGTTACCTGGAGCGGCCCCAATATGTTCACGGCGAGTGGTAACAACGTTTCGGTAGGCCCGGTACATACGGGGCATGCCGGAAAATACTACGCTACGGTGCATAACGGCAGTTGCACCTGGACAGATTCCACGAACGTGGTGGTGCGGCCGGCACCAGATGTGATCATTACACCCGATACCGCGGACCTGTGCGAAGGAGACAGCGTGTTGCTGACCGCCAGCGGCGCAGTGAACTATAGTTGGTTCCCGATCCAGGGATTGTCGCGGACAAATACAGCCAGTACCATGGCGTCACCCACAGAGACCACGCTGTACAACGTGATCGGAATGGCTGCGGATGGTTGTGCTGACACCGCGTTCACCAATGTAGTAGTACGCAGGCGCCCTACTGCAAACGCCGGGGAAGACAAGTCAATATTGCAGGGAGCTTCGGTGACACTCTCCGGTTCCGCGACCGGGGATAATGTCCGCTATTACTGGTCACCGGATTACGCGATGACCGGCAGCCAAACGCTTACTCCTTCCGTAACACCGTTAAGGGATACCATGTACGTATTGCATGTGGTCTCGGATGCAGGTTGCGGTTCCGATGAGGATACCATGCGGGTAGTGATCTTCAAAAACCTGGAAGTACCGAATGCATTTTCGCCGAATAGCGACAACCGGAATGACCTGTGGCGAATACCTGGTCTCAGTAGTTACCCCAACGCAGAAGTCTCTGTGTTCGATCGATATGGCCGCGAGGTTTTCCGCAGCAGCCGCTTTCAACATTGGGATGGAAAACGGAATGGTCAACCGGTTCCGGCGGCCACGTATTACTATATTATCAACCTGAGGAATGGTTTCGATCCAATACTTGGCTGGCTGTACCTCGCCCGGTAGTTTTTGCCCCAATTTTCCAGCGACATATTGATATGTAGAAATTTTACACACGCAGTTTCCTGCTATGTGCAGGGTAAAATAATGGCGTGGTGTTTGCCCTTTTCGTTTTTTCAGAACACAGATCAACTGTCGGTTAACGGGTTACACAGGCGATCGCCAGACGCAGGATTTTACTTCGCAGGAATGGAAAAAAATTTGAATGGTAAGTAACTACAGCCCCGAAGGTACGACTCGCTGGTTCTGATGATTTAAATGAAAACAGATTTTACAATGCGCCAACTCCCTGTGCTAAGACACATGCTGTTCTTTTTTTGTATCCTGTGTGTTCTCACCTCCTGCGTTAACACGAAGCCCCATACCTATTTTAATGATCTCAAAAACAATGTATTCGCTGATACGCTGATCGAACCGGCCATTCAAAAGAACGACCTGCTGAGTATTTCGGTGACAAGTCTCAATCCTGAGGCGACAGAGGTGTTCAACAAGCCCAACGAATCGGTTATCGCGCATTCGAGTGGCAACGGGGTGAGTGCGATCACCACCGGGTACCTCGTGGACCAGTCCGGCCACATCAATTTCCCGATACTCGGTGCCTTTAAGGCTGAGGGGTTAACACTTGAAGCTTTGGCGGATAGTCTTTCTGCAACGTTGGACCGCAAGAAGCTTTTGGTTGGACCGATCGTGAACGTCCGGCTGATGAATTTCCGGGTAACAGTATTGGGCGAAGTGGCCCGACCCACCGTGGTGACGTCAACCAGTGGCCGTCTTTCGTTTCTCGAGGCCTTGGGTATGGCCGGGGACCTGACGCTTTATTCCAAGCGGGATAATATCCTGCTGATCAGGATTGAAAATGGAAAAAAGATCATCCGGCGGCTGGACCTTACGTCCCCCGATTTCGTGGCTTCATCGGAATACTATTACCTGAAGACGAACGACGTGATCTACGTGGAGGCGAATAAGAACAGGATCGGCAGCGCGACCGCGTTGCGGCAGACCCTGCCGGCGATCTTAAGCGGCTTATCATTCCTGGCAATTATCATAGACCGATTAACAAGATAAAATGAAGAAGGTAACGAAATCATCAGGCAGTCCCGCATTAATGGATGAAATCAGCCATAAGTATATTCCATATTGGCCGCTGTTGGCATTGCTGGCTGTACCGTGCATCCTGCTGGCGTGGGTGTTCTTAAAGTTCAAAGAACCCATTTACGAGATCACCGCGAAGATAGAAGTCAAAGACGCCAAGAAGGGAGTGAATGAAGACCAGATCACTGAGTCGTTGAATATGCTTTCTTCAAAAAGTATAGTGGAGAACGAGGTAGAGGTATTGCATTCAATGAAATTCGTGGACGAGGTGGTGAGAGATCTCCGTTTGTACGCACCCGTATTCCAGGAAGGTGGCGTGAAAGCGGTTTCCGCATATCTAACGTCGCCTGTGAAAGTAGAGGCGGAAAACCCGGACGGCGTGCTGGAGACGAAGAAAGTTTATTACCAGTATGATTTCAATAAGAAACTTGTATCGATCGATAATAAGGCTTACCCGATCAACCAGGTAGTTTCTACTCCATATGGGCGGCTTAAGTTCGTACAAAATGAACATTTCAAAAAATCATCACCGGGTAAACTATATTTCTCGCTGATTCAGCCGGCAAAGGTGACCAGCGGCCTGTTCGCGGGCCTCGATGTGAGTGCAGTAGGCAAATTGTCGAGTATCATCAAGGTAAAATACAAGGACGCCGTACCGCAGCGGGGCAAGGACATCGTGAACGCGGTGATCGAGAAATACAACGCGGCCAAGGTGGAGAATAAGACAGACCTCGCTAAGAATACCATGGCTTTCCTGGACCAGCGCATCGCAAAGGTGGTGAGTGACCTTAATGGTGTTGAACAGCGTATCGAGAATTACCGTTCTTCCAGGGGTGTGGTTAATCTAACCGACCAGAGCCGGCTTTACCTGCAGAACGTTGCGATGAACGACCAGAAGCTGGCGGATATCAATATGCAGCTGTCGGTATTGGAGCAGGTGGAAAAATATGTTACTTCCAGGGAAAGCACCGCGGGTATCATACCTTCTACGCTTGGTGTGAACGACCTTTTGCTTTCGAAGTTGCTGGAGCGGTTATATGATGCCGAGCTGCAGTATGAAAAACTAAAGCAGACTACCGCGGAGAACAACCCGGCATTACAGACGATCGCCGGACAGGTACAGACGCTTCGGCCAACGATACTGGAGAACGTACGTAACCAGCGTATCAACCTGAACGCGGGCAAGTCGAACCTGATGCTCACCAACAGTACCTATAACGCGGCCCTGGGAACGATCCCTGAGAAAGAGCGCGAATTGCTGGATGTGAGCCGTGAACAATCAACGAAGAATAGTCTTTACAGTTTCCTGTTGCAGAAGCGTGAGCAGGCTGCTTTGTCATATTCATCGTCAATTGATGAGATCCAGGTGATCGATAAGGCCGAGTCTTCTGTGTTGCCGGTGAGCCCGAACAAGATGTTCATTTATGGGGGTGCACTGGGCCTGGCGATACTGTTGACCGTGGCTTATATTATCTACCGCGATATCCTGAGTAATAAAGTGTTGTTCAGGTCGGATATCCAGAAGCTTAGTCAGCATCCTTTACTTGGCGAGATCTCTTATGTGCGAAAAGGCAAGGAGCGACTGCTCACTGGTCGCGATTTCGTGAACGCGCAGGATGAGTTTCGCCAGCTGGCTGCTGCGGGCGGGTTCTTTAATAAAGACAATCCGAATAAGAAGCTATTGGTCACTTCAAGCATTAAAGGAGAAGGCAAGACGCTGATCGCCGCGAATATAGCCCTGACCTTATCGCAGGCTGGTAAGCGCGTGGCTTTGCTTGATATGGACATCCGGAATGCGCAATTATCGCGGACGTTCAAGGTGGTTAATCACCCGGGTTTGTCCGAATACCTCGTGGGCGACATCAATCATCCTTCCGAGATCGTGCGACCCAGCGGTTATAAGCACCTGTCGGTGTTAGGCGCAGGGGAGAATGTGAGCGTATCAGCCGAGATGTTCCTGGATGGCAGGCTGGAGTCGCTGATGGAGTACCTGGAACACAATTTCGATTTCATCATCATGGATACGGCGCCAGTGAACCCTGCTGCGGACGCTTACATATTGTCAGAGTTCTGTGACCTTACGTTGTACGTAGTGCGGCATCGCAAGACTCCAAAGTCTTTCCTGCGCAAGCTGGATGAGACCAACGAGATGAAGCCCTTAAAGCGACTCTGCCTGGTGTTCAATGGTATCAAGCCGCGTGGCTTTATCATTAAGACCAAAGGTTACGGGTACGGCAGCAAGCATGTCCCGCATAATTACCGCTTACTCTCCAAGCTAACACTGCGCAATAAGAATGGTGTAGCGAAGAAAACCTACACACCTGTAAAGCAGCTGTAAAAAGTTAATGCCTACTACTTTAAGGTAAGCCACACGATGCGTGTGGCTTTTTAACATTTAGGCACTGATGAAATGAA
>JAJTCI010000105.1 GCA_021323155.1 Chitinophagaceae bacterium
CGCCTCGACGTGCTCACCAGTCGTCATGCAGCCTACAACAAGAAAACCGCCTTAACACCCCGGATGGTGAAACAAAAAGGTTTTCGCCTCCAGGTGATCGGTACACAGGACCGCGGTGAAGCCATGACGCTGAAAGCTACGCTCCTTTCCAGGTTCGCCGATGAAAAGGCCTACCTGATGTACCAGGCACCGCACTTCCGTATTCGGTTTGGCAATTTCAAGACCCGCGAAGAAGCCCTGGGATTCAGGGATACCCATCTGTCTGACATACAGAACATATACGTAGTGGCCGATACCATCGAATTCATGTGGTACCCACCCAAAGAAGACTGACCCCCTAAGATCTGACGCCGGTCACGTGCCGCCTGCATCCTTCCCTGTCATCTGTTAACTGGCATCTTGCCCCCTGCCCACCTGTCAACTGTCATCTGTCATCGGTCCTGCCACCTCCTACGAACCTTCCTAACACTTACCTTTGCCGCGATTTTTTAGCTAAACCCGTCAAAAGATCGCCGCCCTCATAACAAAATTTACCGCAGTACTATGAACCTTTTCGAACAACAAAGACACGAGTTTATCCCGAGGCATATTGGTCCCGATGAAGCGGAAACACAGGCAATGCTCAAAGAGATGAACGAAGCAGGCATCGACTCACTCATCGCCAAAGTGATACCTTCTTCCATCCGCCTCGAAAATGCACTGGAGACCGGCGCGCCAATGAGCGAGCACGAGTACCTGCAACACCTCAAAGAAGTATCGCTGAAGAATAAATTATACAAGACTTATATCGGCCAGGGATATTACGATACCATCATTCCCTCCGTCATCCAGCGAAACCTCTTCGAGAACCCGGGATGGTATACACAATACACGCCATACCAGGCTGAGATATCACAAGGCCGTCTCGAAAGCCTCTTGAACTTCCAGACCATGGTGAGCGACCTCACCGGCCTGCCAATCGCCAACGCTTCTTTGCTGGATGAAGGCACCGCCGCGGCGGAAGCCATGGCCATGCTGTTCAGCCACGTGAACAAAGGAGACAAAATTGAGAAGCCCCTGTTCTTCGTCGACAATAAAGTATTCCCGCAAACGGCGGATGTACTCTTCACCCGCGCGGAACCCCTCGGTATCCAGCTCGTATTCGCGGACTACGCCACGCACCCGATCAATGAAGCATATTTCGGCGCGATCGTTCAATACCCCGACAACGAAGGTTCGGTCGAAGACCACCGCAGCTTTATCGAACGCATGCACGGCATGGGCGCGTTCGTGGTAATGGCCACCGACCTGCTCGCGCTTACATTATTAACACCACCGGGCGAACTGGGTGCGGACGTTGCCATCGGTTCCGCGCAACGTTTCGGTGTGCCACTGGGTTATGGTGGTCCCCACGCCGCTTTCTTCGCCACGAAAGATGAATTCAAAAGAGGTATCCCCGGCAGGATCATCGGCGTGAGTGTAGACGCGCAAAACAATCGCGCGCTTCGCATGGCCTTGCAGACAAGAGAGCAACACATCAAAAGAGAAAAAGCCACTTCTAATATCTGTACCGCCCAAGCCTTGCTGGCCAATATGGCGGCGATGTATGCCGTGTTCCATGGACCGGAAGGATTGAAAGATATCGCGAAGCGGGTCTCATTGCTCGCGGGTACGCTGGCTGCTGAATTGACCGAAGCGGGTTACACCATCCGCCACAACAGTTACTTTGACACCATCGTCGTTGACGTGGCCGACGCCGCGAAGATTCGTGGCATCGCGGAGAGCCGTGGCGTTAACTTCCGCTATTTCGATACCAACGACAAGGTCTCCATAGCGCTGGATGAAACCACCACGCAGGCGGATGTGCTGGACATCATTGGCATTTTCCAGGAGACGGCCAACAAAGACATCGCTGCCGTCACCTTTGACGCAGACCACTCATTCGATCACATCCCGAAAGAGTTGACAAGAACATCCGGCTTCTTGACGCACCCCGTCTTCAATACCCATCACAGCGAAACCCAGATGATGCGGTATATGAAAAGCCTGGAGAACAAAGACCTTTCTCTCAATACTTCGATGATATCACTCGGCAGCTGCACCATGAAACTGAATGCGGCTTCGGAACTGATCCCTTTAAGCTGGGCGCACTGGAGCAGGATACATCCTTTTGTTCCGGCCGACCAGGCGAAAGGTTATCATTACATGATACAGGAACTGGCCAACGACTTGTGCAGGATCACCGGTTTCGCGGCCTGCAGCCTTCAACCCAACAGCGGCGCGCAGGGTGAATACGCAGGACTGCTCGCGATACGGAACTACCACATCGGCAATGGCAACCCGCACAAGAATGTAGTGCTCATCCCCATGAGCGCGCACGGTACCAACCCGGCGTCAGCAGTGATGGCGGGAATGAAGGTGGTCGTGGTAAAGAGCACACCGGAAGGCTACATCGACGTGGATGACCTGAAGACAAAAGCGGAACAACACAAGAATGATCTCTCCTGCCTGATGGTAACCTACCCATCCACGCATGGCGTGTTTGAAGAAGGGATCAAAGAAGTTTGCGACGTGATACACCAGTTCGGCGGGCAGGTGTATATGGATGGCGCCAATATGAACGCGCAGGTTGGACTCACCTCCCCTGCCAACATCGGTGCCGACGTATGCCACCTCAACCTGCACAAGACCTTCGCGATACCGCACGGTGGTGGCGGCCCGGGCATGGGACCGATCTGCGTAGCCGCGCACCTGGCACCTTACCTGCCGGGACATGTAACGGGTAATGAAATACCGATGGTACCGCATCGTGCGGGTGCCGTAAGCGCTGCGCCATTTGGTTCGGCATCTATCCTGCTCATCTCCTACGCGTATATCAAAATGCTGGGCAGCGAAGGATTGAGAAAGTCCACCGAATACGCGATCCTCAACGCAAACTATATGCGCGTGCGATTGCAGAAATACTACCCGATCCTTTACACCGGTAACCATGGTGTTTGCGCGCACGAGTTCATCGTTGACTTGCGTCCATTTAAAAATACCACGGGCATCGAAGCGGAAGACGTGGCAAAACGCCTGATGGATTATGGATTCCACGCGCCCACGATGAGTTTCCCTGTACCGGGCACCATCATGATCGAGCCAACGGAAAGTGAAGACAAAGCGGAGCTGGACCGCTTCTGCGAGGCGCTCATCAGTATCCATGAAGAGATCAAAGCCATCGAAGGAGGCAAGGTCGACAAAACGAACAACGCGCTAAAGAATGCGCCGCACACTCAATCGGTAGTGATCGCGGAGGAATGGAATAAACCATATACCCGTCAACAGGCGGCATTCCCGCTGGCTTACATACGTCACAATAAGTTCTGGCCGTCGATAGGTCGTATCAACAATACCTATGGCGACAGGAACCTGATCTGTACATGTGAACCCATTGAGAGTTACGCTGAATAACCTGCAACCCCTGCCCGACGAACCCGGTCGGGCAGGGTGCAACTTGTAACCTGCAACCTGCAACTAACTGTTGCGCAATAATTTCTACGCTGTATAGCCGGCTTCTGATTTTCTGTCCGATCCGGGCATCCCTTTATTTGTACTGACCAGAAGCGTTTTTTATATTTATCCAAAACACCTAACCATGAAACGCTATCCATTCCTGCTGTTGCTGGGAGCAACGGTATTGTTCAGTTCAAGCGCGTATAGCCAGGGACTGCTTAACAGGGCAAAAGAAAAACTCAAAGGCAAGGCCGATCAGAAAGTAGATAAGACAATTGACGAAGCCCTCGAGGGAAAGAAAAAGACCGAACCCACCACCACCACGAATAACAAACCTGCTACCACCACCACTGACGACGCGACGACGGAATCTGCTGACGCGGCCATGGCCTATACATCAAAATACGACTTTGTGCCAGGGGAGCGCATCATCGCTTTCGAAGATTTCAACAACACGGAGGTCGGGGACTTTCCCACTCGTTGGAACACCAACGCAAGCGCCGAAGTAGTAACACTGAACAATAAGCCAGGGAAATGGCTCAAGATCACGAAGGAAGGCACATTCCACCCGGAATTCATAACTACGCTGCCGGATAATTTCACACTGGAATACGACCTGACAGTAAACCCTGACTGGAACTCGCGCGAATTCGTAATGAATATCGCCAACCTGAGCAGCCCGGAAGACTACACCAATTACTACTACTACGTAAACTGGAAAAACGCGCACGCGGTCCATATGCAGTTCAGGCCTAAGACGGTGGGTGATGCCTGGTCAAAAGTGGTAGCCGGCAATTCGGGCAACCATTCGATCAACAATGACGTACAGTACAAGACCTGGGACAACGCGGCTAAGAATTTCGCACACATTTCGATCTGGCGCCAGAACCAACGCTTACGCGTATATGTGAATGGCGAAAAGATCTGGGACCTGCCCCGCGCATTTGAAGCCAATGGCAAGTACAACGCCATCACCTTCGCCAACCTGGGTACGCACCATGAAAAAGATTATTATCTCATCACTAATATCCGGCTGGCTGTCGGCGCACCTGATACCAGGAACAAACTGATGACAGAAGGGAAATTCGTCAGTAGGGGAATCTTGTTCGACTTCGCCAGTGACAAAATAAAACCGGAGTCCGCCGGCGCGTTGAAAGATATCGCTAAAGCCATCCAGGAGAACCCCGGCGTGAAAGTGCGAATTGTAGGCCACACAGACATAGACGGTGACGACAAAGCCAACCTGGAACTTTCCAAACGCCGCGCACTGGCGGTGAAGGCCTACCTTGTTAAGAATTTCCAGATACCTGAAGCCGATCTCGAAACAGATGGAAAAGGTGAGGCCGAGCCGGTTGACGTGAGCACCAGCACCGAAGGCCGGGCCAACAACCGAAGGGTGGAATTCATAAAGATCTGAACCTGTCCATTTACCAATAGAGCCCTGCAGTGATGCGGGGCTTTTTTCTTCCCGGTTGGCCTGATTCTTTCTTGGCTGCTTTAAAAGCAAGGGTATGAAAACAGGGATGGCGATAAAGACAACAGCCGCCGACAAGGCAAGAAGCAACTGTAAAAAGAAATTTCTTTTTTATTTCCGCAAGGGATTCACCACGCAGAAGTACTACGACTGGGAAAGGGGATACAAATGGGAAGCGCATGTGCTGTGGATGGAAGTACTGAATAAGAAAGAATACAAGCGACTGCTCGATGCCGGCGAATACCTCGAGATCGCCAACAGGGCAACGCGTATCGAATCAAAGACCAACCTCCTGTTCTCATTCGAGAAAATGGCGCTGCGGGACGCCGTTAAAACCGCGGACGGCGCCAAAACGTTCGCGGAAGGACTTTACAACTTCGTATATGGTGGAGGCCGGCTCCAGAAAAGGTTCGAGGAATGGGTGGAGGCTGTCGCTGCACTGCCAAGAAAACAAACCCGCGTGCTCACCTGGCCGCTGGTGACGGTCTTCGGGTTTATTGCAAATCCTGCGGAACATATCTTCTTAAAACCGCGGGTGACAAAGATCGCTGCGGAGAAATATGCCTTTGATTTCAAGTATACTTCGCGGCCTAACTGGGATACTTACAGCAACTACCTGGCCTTCGCGGAACAGGTCGGCGCCGATGTGATGGACCTGCAACCCAAAGACATGATCGACATTCAATCGTTCTTATGGGTGATGGGTTCCGACGAATACCCGGAGTGACATAATCCAGGCAACGAAAACGCGCAATGGTCATCGGCGCTACTTCATATTCATCAGATCGATCATCAGGTTGAACGCGTCGAGTGAAGAAGCGTTATTTAATTTGAGGGGTTTGATGATATAGCCGGATACCCCCAGTGCGCGGGCTGTCTCCCGGTCAACTTTCTCATCGGAGGTAGTGATAATAAAACACTTCAGCTGCTTCCATCGCTCATCCTGGCGGATGATCGAAAGGAATTCAAGACCATTCATCTTCGGCATATTGATATCTACCAATGCCACGTCAGGTTTGAAGCCGGGTTGTTCAAGCAACTCCAACGCGGCTTCACCGTTCTTCGCTATCTCCAGGTGGTAAAACACCTTAGCCTTATCCAGCGTCCGGCGGATGTCGATGGCATCTAACTGGTCATCCTCCACCAACAGTATATTGATCAGTTTCTCCATAAATCAATTTTTACTCCAGGTAAAGGAAAACGTTGACCCTTCTCCCGGTTTTGAGCGCACTTGGATCGTTTCATTTCTTTTATCCAGTATCTTTTTAACGATCGCAAGTCCAACACCGGTGCTCTCAAAACTATCACGCTCTTTCAGCGTCTGGAAGATCACGAAGATCCTTTTGTGGTATTGTTCCGATATGCCCGGGCCATTGTCTTCTATTGAGAACTCGTATTTGTCACCGAGGTCCCTGTGATAGATGCGAACCGTCCCCTGCTCCTTATCATTATACTTCACTGCATTGCTCACCAGGTTGGACATTACCTGGAACAACGGGATCCTTTCAGTGACCACTACCGGCAGTTTCGATTCCACCTTTACGGTCACCCGCTTTTCTGAAGCGATAGTGTCCGTTACTTCGGCCACCAGTTCATTGACGTCCACAGCCTCCTTGGTGACCACCTCCTTATCGATCCGCGCATAAGCAAGTATCCCCTGGATCAGGTTCTCCGCCCTGATGACACGACCTTTGATCAGCCGCATATACTCATCCAGTTTGGGGGTAAGTTCCTGCGTATGGTCTTCTTCTATCCATGAGACCACATTATCTATGCCGCGAAGCGGGCCCTTCAGGTCATGTGAAACGATATGCGCGAACTGGTCAAGCTCCTCGTTCTTTTCTTTCAGCAAGTTGATATTGGTCGATAGTTCCCCGGCCATATGGTTCAACGAACCGGCAAGTGCAGTCAGCTCATCGTTGCCTGCATCCTTAAGGTTCACATTGTAATTCCCCGAGGCGATGGTATCGGCCATTACTACCATTTTACCAATGCGCGAGGAGATACGTCTGACCAGGATGGTTACGATCACCACCGCCGCCACCAACGAGATAGCGGTGAGTAAAAAAGTGGTTTGTGTGCTTCGCCCCGCGGAACCCGCCAGCATCGCCCTCCGGTCCGCACGCAACTGGTATTCCCAATTACTGAACTCACGGAATTTATCCTGCAACTTCAGCTGTAAGGCTTTTTCGCCCGCGGCCTTCTCCCGGTACAACTTGTTGAAGCCGGCGATATTCTGATCATTCACGTTCGCCAGCAATTTCGCCTGCCGCAACGGTTCCGTGTATTCCTCCACCCATTCATCATGGAGCACGCGAATTTCGTTCATCAGCCGGCTTTGTGAACTATCAGCGATCAATAAAGGTATCTCGTTAAGGAGCCGTTCGTTCTCAGCGGATGCGGAATCATACGAATCAATAAAGTCTTTCTGCCCTGTCAGCAGGAACCCCCGGAGCCCACTTACCATATTGATGGTATTGCGCTGGAACCGGCTTGCGTTTCTCACAAGTTCAGTGGAGCGTGACAGGAATTCGGCATTTTCCTGTACGTCCTGGGAAAGTCGGAAGTTGATATAAGTGGTTGCTGAGAAAAGGAGCAGGATGAAAATAAAGCTCAGTAATATGAAGCTGGTGATTTTCATGGCGCGGCGAACATATAAAAAAAACCAGTACAGGAAGATGAATCCA
>JAJTCI010000106.1 GCA_021323155.1 Chitinophagaceae bacterium
CCAGTTTCGGATTGAATGAAATAGTAACCGGAACCTTCTTTAACGCCGCAGAGAAGCCGGCGTTGTCGTGCCAGGTGTATGCTGGGTTTGCGCCGCAGAGCATTACCGCGCCGATCTTCGTGCCGCCATTCATATCGGCAATTAACTGAGCCATGTCGCTGTCGATACCCTTGCGGTAATTCACAGTATTCGTCCAGTCAACCGTATTGCCATTCGCGCCGATGGCCGCATTGATAGCATTGACGATCACCTGTACGTTCACGTCGTTACTGCCACTCACTACAAGACCATTGCCTTTCTTCAATTCCGCCGCGGCTTTCTTAATGCCTTCGGTGAGTTGCACTGCGGTTTTGTCGCTGCCAAATGAAGGGACGGCGGAGTTGTTGATCGCGCCAAGCAGAGCCGCCGCTACCGCACCGATCTGTGAGGGCATGCACAAATATCTCTCGTCGGCATTGGACCCGGTCTGGCTTAAAACAGGCTCAAACTGGAAGTGCTTGCTCATTGCAGGATTCTTCTCGTTGATCTTCCTGCCTTTCGCGTATTGTTTGTTGAATTCGATCGGGCTGAGCCAGGTGCCCAGGAAGTCTGCCGCGAGGCTAACAATCGTGCGGGCCTTATCAAATCGATAAGAAGGCAATGTCCTACCGCGCCCGCTTTGCTCATTCGCCAGTAACATACCGCTGCAAGAGATGGCATCGTAAGTTACATGGCGAACTGACGGGAATTTTGCTTTAAACTTTTCAATAACCGCCGTCGTGGAGGGCGAGTTGATGGTGCTGGTGAGGATGATGATCTCTTTGCCAGCGATATTAGCGAGGTCTGTGGCGATGGCTTTGTCTATCGCCTCGAACGTGGCATCATTGAATGCGTTGTTGGATCCTCTTAACAATGGCTTACGGATCCTGGCTGTGTCGTACAGATCAAGCACTGAAGCCTGTACGCGGGCTGATGTGCCGCCCTGGTTGATGGGGCAAAGGCTGTTTCCTTCAATTTTGATCGGTCGGCCATCCCTTACTTTGGCCAGCACGCTTACCGTGTCACCATCCTGTACATAGGTGGTGGCGTACCATTGCGCAACGCCTGGCGTAACGTCTTGCGGTTTGTTCGCAAAGGGGATGGCTTTCTTAACAGGTACCTCGCAGCTTGCGGCCACTGCAGCGGCAGCAGTGCTGAAACCGAGGTATTTTAAGAAATCTCTCCTGGGGGTAGCAGCCTGCAGAAAGCTGCTGTTGTCTTCAGCTTCAAAAGGCAGCTCATCCTTGAACTCGTCTTTCGCAGATTGCTGGAAAGCCTCTGAGTTGGTCAGTTCCCCAAAACTTTGCCAGTGCTTTTTATTCTCCATATTTGCCCTTAGCTCCGAAATGCCGGAGGATTTTGGTTTAGCTTATTGAGTACATACACATCATCACCCAAGGTGACGCATCCGGTTAGTAGTGACATTTCTGACATTCGGTCGCACCGATCATATCAGCTGTAATCTTCTTTGTAGTGTCGTTCTTTAAGTCGTTGTGATATTTCTCGTAAATACTGTAGAATCCATTCTCTTTGAACTGCACTTTTGTTTCGCGGTGACAGTTGATACACCAGCCCATGCTCAGGTCGCTGAACTGTTTCACTTCATCCATTTTCTGGATCTCGCCATGGCAGGTCTGACATTGCACTTTACCCGCAACAACGTGCTGGCTGTGGTTGAAATAAACGTGGTCGGGCAGGTTGTGGATCCTTGCCCATTCAACTGGCTTCGCCTTATCCATGTTCCACGTATTGGCGCTTTGTCCTTTGGTAAAGCCAGCCGCTTTGTGTAGCTTTTCGATCTCCGCGGTACCATTTACTTCGGAACCGTCTTCCCTGTACAAAGGATCACCGGTGTATTCGGTCACGTTCATGTGACAGTTCATACAGGTGTTCAACGAAGGAATGTTGGCCTGCTTGCCCTGGTCGGGACCGGTGTGGCAATACAAACAGCTGATCTGGTTAACCCCCGCGTGTACCTTGTGGGAGAAGAAGATGGGCTGTTCTGGTTGGTAGTTTTGGTTGCGGCCCAGGTTGATGGCGCCTTTTACGGTATAATAACCGCCCACGAGGAAGAGAATAACTATTCCGAGGGCGATATACGCTTTGTTCCTATAAAAAGGTACCGGCTCGGCGGCGGGTATTCCTTCTTTATCATCGGATAACTTCTTCAGGTTGCTGTTGACCTGTAATAATATTAGTGCTACTACGGCAAGGATCAGGGTAAGGATGCCGAACAGTAGTGAATTGTCGGAATCATCTCCGCCACCACCACCATTTCCCGGGGGTGGAGGAGGAGGAGCTTTCACCGAGTTCACGTAGTCCACGATCGCGTCGATGTCTTTTTCACTCAGCGAAGCAAAGGCGGCCATCTGTAGGCCACCACCACCATATTTATCTGAAACCTCCTTTGCGTAAGCAGACTTCGATACATACCCGGCCGGGTTATGGATCCATTCGTAGAGCTTCTTCCGATCCGTCCAATCACCACGTTTATCAACCCCTTGCAACGCGGGGCCAATCAGGTCCTTCAAGGGGCTATGACAGGATGCACAATTTGTATTGAATATCTCCTGGCCGCTTTGCGCAAGGCCATTATTAGCGGTAGAAAACACCAGGAAAAAAGTCAGTATAAGCAGTACCGTTCTGGAAATGCCAGGTTTATCAATCATATTCACAATTCTATTGTGATGAATGTGGAAAAATTACCGTCAAACGCGGGCAAAAATATGACAGCGTGCTGACAAAAGCGCAACATGTAAAAAAAAAATTTTCACTCATCCAGCCTGCGTTTCAGCGTCTCCCGCATTTCATTTTTCCTTATTGAAGAGACGGACAGAAGCCTTTATATGATCCGAAACACAAGCCCAAAAACCTTATCGACTAAAATTTTTGATGCAGTTTTGCGCATGCTTCACCGGTTGAAAGATAAATGGAAGGTGAGTTGGCCGCGGTTTGTGCTCATCTTCGTCACATTCGCTCTTGGCGGCAGCTTGTGCGGCTATCTCGGCCGGAAGCTGCTTCAGATGTTGGCGATTGAAGGTGGGGCGTTGAAGGTGGTATTATATATAGTACTGGTTACGCTGTTATGGCCATTCTGTGTGCTGTTGGTGAGCGTACCCCTGGGACAGTTTGGGTTCTTCCGGAGTTACTTACAAAAAATGGGAAGCCGGATAATGAACAAGTCAACAATAAGGAGTCGGCGACCAGGCTCAAACAGCATCCAGTCTCATTCAATACCCAATATTGCCATTTTTGCCTCGGGCGCCGGCACTAACGCCCGTAAGATCATAGAGTTTTTCCGGGTGAGTGGGACGGCAAGGGTGGCTATTATTGTATGCAATAATTCAAAAGCTGGCGTGATCCAGGTTGCTGCGGACAATAATATCCCGGTTATTCCGGTGAACCGGAGGGCTTTTTTTGAGGATAATAGCTGGATGAATGAGCTGCGGCTTCACGATATTGAATTACTTGTGCTTGCCGGTTTTCTTTGGAAGGTACCGAGCTATCTAATTGAAAGTTACCCCAATAGGATCATCAACCTTCACCCCGCGCTGTTGCCGAAATACGGTGGAAAAGGCATGTATGGCGAGAACGTACATAAAGCCGTTATCCAGGCCGGCGAGCCGGAAAGTGGCATCACCATTCATTACGTGGATGAGCACTATGATAATGGCGACATCATCTTCCAGGCGAAGTGCCCGGTGTTAACGTCCGATACACCGGGAAGCCTGGCTGAGCGGATCCATGCCCTGGAACACGAACATTATCCAAAAGTGTTGGAGACATTGGTGATCAATATTTTAGATAAAGATATTTCCAGGAACGCAGTATGAATATGACCGGCGCATGGGAAGCCTTTCATTCCCCAACTGCCTGTTTCAATACCTTCTCCATATACAGCACACCAGGTAATGGATTGTTGTAATAGGAAGTGGTTTCTGTAAAACCATATTTTTTATAGAGTTGGATGGCCGGATCGAGTTTCCTGAGCGTGTCCAACTTCATCACATCATAACCAAGCCCATAGGCTTTTTGTAGCAGTGTGTCTATCAGTTGTCGACCGATTTTGAGGTGGCGGCATGGCGGAATTACATACAACCGCTTCATTTCGCAGACCTTCTGGCCGTTTTCTTCCGCCAGCGGCATCAGCGCAATACATCCTGCAGGTTGCCCGTTGTACAAAGCGAGGTAGATGGCGCCTAATGGGGGGCCATATTTTTTCAAAGGATCTTTTAGTTCCTCGGCGAAACTTTGAAAGCACAGATCCTCATCCAGGTCTTTTTGATAACCGGCAAAGAGATTCCGAATGATGTCCAGTTCTTTGCCCTCGGTCGAGACAGCGTTTATCGCTAACATAAATTCACCTTAAATTGTAGTATGATCCGGTCAATACAATTCATTGCACTACTCCTTGTGCCTTTTTTCTGCGTGGCCCAAAATTATGCGGATGTCTTTATCAAAAACGGAAAGATCATCGATGGTACTGGCAATTCCTGGTTCTATGGTGATATTGCGGTAAAGGATGGAAAGATCGTTGCCGTTGGGAAACTGAGTGGCTGGAAAGCAACAAAGGTGTTGGATGCGACCGGATTGATCGTGGCGCCTGGTTTCATAGACGTGCACACACATATAGAGGATGACGAGGTGCGCAACCCACTTGCCAGTAATTTTATCTACGATGGCGTTACTACCGTGGTGACGGGGAATTGTGGTGCGTCCAATCTTGACCTGAAACGGTATTTCAATTTTCTCGACAGTCTTCGGCTTTCTATTAACGTGGCCACGCTTGTGGGGCATAATGACGTCCGGAAGGAAGTAATGGGACGGAGTAACCGGATTCCTACCGAGACTGAAATGAAAAAGATGGAAGCCATCGTTGACCAAGCGATGAAGGATGGCGCGGTAGGACTTTCAACAGGATTAATTTATATCCCTGGCACCTACTCGCAAACGGAAGAGGTAGTACGGCTTGCAAAGATAGCGGCGCGTTATAACGGCGTATATGCGACGCATATGCGTGACGAAGCAGACAGCGTGGTTGAAGCCATTGAAGAAGCCCTGCATATTGGCAGGTCAGCTAAGTTGCCGGTACAGATCTCGCATTTTAAGATCAGCGGTCAGCATAATTGGGGACGTAGCAAGATCACGCTGCCCATGATAAAAAAAGCAAGAGAAGAAGGATTGGAGGTAACGATCGACCAATATCCATATACAGCCAGCAGCACAGGCCTTAGTACGCTTTTGCCGGACGAATTGCTTGCTGACGGGCAGGACTCGATACGCGCAAGGCTTCAACGCCCCGAGCTGCGGAAGTATGCAGTCGATTACATGCTCAAAAAACTAAAAAAGCGGAAACTGAAGCATTTCAGCTACGCGGTTGTGGCCTATTATAATTCGGACACTACACTTAATGGCAAGTCCATCGAAGAGATCAATCGTATCAAAGGCAGAAAACACAAAGCGAAAGAAGAAGCATTGACGATCATCGAAATGATGGAAAAAGGCGGAGCAAGTATGGTGTTACACGGCATGAGTGAAGATGACGTGAAGTACATCATGCAATATCCCTTCAATATGTTCGCCAGTGATGCATCGATCCGAGTTTGGCAGGTTGGGAGCCCGCATCCACGGGGTTATGGCACAAATGCCAGGATCCTCAGCAGGTATGTCCGGGAGGAAAAAGTACTGTCATTGGAAGAAGCGATCCGACGAATGACCTCGTTGCCCGCACAGAAATTCAGGTTAAGAGACCGTGGGTTGCTGCGAGAAGGATTTGCGGCCGACATCGTGGTATTTGATGAGAAAAAAGTGGCCGACCTCTCAACGTTTGAAAAGCCACATCAATATTCAACCGGTTTTAAATATGTACTAGTGAATGGTTCAGTCACTTTAGATAATGGTAAGCATACCGGCACCCGAAACGGCACCACTTTAAGGCCTTGAAGAAGAATACGTAACTTTATCTGGTAAAACAGCCCCCTTTGCCACAGAAGCCCAAACTTCTATTAATTGAAGACTCCGAAATATTGAGCTATACGCTCACGGAGATGCTTAACCAGGCCTTTGAGGTCAGTGCTACCAACAGTGCAAAGAAAGCCCTTACAAAGATCAGCCAGCTTCAACCGGACATCGTATTACTCGACATCATGGTGGAAGGACCTATCAACGGCCTTATGTTACTGGAAAAGATGAAGTCGATGGCGGAACTGGAGAACACGCCTGTTGTGATGATGTCGTCCATCGATGAAGAGAACAAGATCACCAAGGCGCTGGAGATCGGCGCCACGGATTACATCGTGAAGCCTTTCAACTTCATTCACTTGTTCCTTAAATTGAAGAACCTGGTCTCTCTGAAGTCCAAGACGGTGCTCGATACGCAGGAGAAGCTGTTAATGAAAACCGACACCACCCTGACCTCTATGCAGGTGGATTTCAAACGGCGCTTCGAGAAGATCACGGACAATCTTATTTCAACAAATGATTTCAGCATAAAGGAGATCGCGCAGAACTTGTCTATGAGTGTGTCGACTGTGGAACGTTGGTCGAAGAAAATCTATGGATTGACCCCAAAAGAGTATATCATCGATCGGAAGTTGCTACAGGCAGAGATCATGCTGCGACAAAATTCAGGAAATGTAAAGACTGTTTCCTATCGCCTTGGCTTTAACTCCGTTGCTTATTTCTGTAAGCTGTTCCGCCGAAAGTTCGGGATAACGCCCGGTAAGATCTCCAGCAGACGTGTGTCACTGGAAGCACCGGTTAGAGATTAAAATAATGGCCGCCAAGTTAGACGGCCATTGGTATTTATTGGGTGCGGATTATTTTTCTCCCTGTTCTTCCTCTTTTTTCTTCTTTCGCATTTCATGTGCTTTCTTAGCACCATAGCCTACACCTGCGGCGATCAGCAAGCTGAGGCCTCCATCAAGGGGCACGTCGTCTACATCGTCACCGAAGCCACCACCCTGGCAAAAAGCGATCATCGTTCCGCCTAAAAAGAAAGCGATGAGCAATATCAGTTTCAGAATCCTGGTTTCCATTGGGTATGTTCGAATTTTAAAAACAGTTAGTTTAACTGGAATGAAATAGTGCCTGTGTATCCTTCCCCGGTAAGTTGCAAATGATACATTCCTTTCGCAAGCCCTGCCGGGAGTTCCAGTGCATAACTGCTGCTGCCACCCACATGGTTCACTGATATAGATGTAAGTTTCTTTCCTTCCGTACTATACACCGCCAGTTCATACCTGCCTTTGTTCAGGCTGGTTGCCTGCACCTGTAATGTCCTTGACACTACGGGGTTGGGTGTAACCGTGAGTACCGCAACCTCAAGATTCGCCATGCTTACTCTTACCACCTTGCTGAACTGTTCGCGACCGTTGTCACTGGTGCCTTTTACGCGGTAATAATTATTCCCGGCATTTACGTTTGCATCATACCAGCTATAATCAGCTGATGCCTGCCCATTGCCTGTAGCCTTTACTGTAGCGGACCTTGCAAATGCCCTTCCGTCGTTACTTTCCTCCACCTCGTAATGCTTCATGCTTTGTTCATTGAGGCCCGTCCAGTTTACTTTGATGCCATCGCCTG
>JAJTCI010000107.1 GCA_021323155.1 Chitinophagaceae bacterium
CCGCGCAGGTTGACCGCTACTTCCGGGCTGTTTACGTCCAGCCGCACATCACCGGATCCCGTCAGCTGGATGGCCAGGTTCTTCGGGTCCTTGAACTTCCCCGTACCGGTAACATTGCCGCTGCCGGAGAGATGAATGGCGTGTAGTATATCTGTAGACACATAAACATTGATGGGATTCTTCGTCCGGAAGTTCACATTATCCCGCGTTTTGATCACCAGCCAGCCGTCCTGTATTTCGGTAATGATGTAAGGGACAAGGTTCTCATCAGCTTCTACTTTCAACCCCGTAGGGCCGGAAGCAAGCACAATGTTCATACTGCCCAGTACTTTGATGCGGCTGGCGTCGGCTACATCGCGTTCAATGGTGGTGAGTTTACCATTACCCCGCACCTTCTTGCCCATGTTCACATGGCAGGAATGGAGACCAAGGGTTACGATTGCCAGGAGGAGGATGTTTTTCATATCGGGGGGTTTGAGAATGAAAGGTAATAAATTTCACCCGTCATTGCTAGCACAGCACTGTCATTGCGAGCGCAGCCGCGTCATTGCGAGCGCAGCCCCGTCATTGCGAGCGGAGCGAAGCAAACCCCAGTGCATTTAGACCCCATATTCTTACCTTCGCCGCATGTCCGAAAAAATACTCATCCTGGATTTTGGAAGCCAGTACACCCAACTGATCGCCAGGGCAGTGAGAGAGGCCAATGTCTACTGCGAGATCATCCCCTTCAATAAACCTTTTTCCTATGACGGCCTGAAAGGCATCATCCTTAGCGGGTCGCCCTTCAGCGTGAACGAGGAAAATGCACCAGTGGTCGATATCCGCGGTTTCAACGATAAATTACCTGTCCTGGGGGTTTGTTATGGTGCCCAGCTCACGGCAAAGGAATTCGGCGGGCGGGTGGACAAATCCAATAAGCGTGAATTCGGCCGCGCCATCCTCGATCATAAAGAAGACAAATTATTCAACGGCATCACCGCCCACTCCCAGGTATGGATGAGCCACAGCGATTCTATCACCGCGCTCCCGGAAGGATTCGAGCTGCTTGCTACCACCAACAGTATTCCCATCGCGGCTTTCCGCAGGACCTCGGGAAACGTTCACCCTTTATACGGCCTGCAATTTCACCCCGAGGTCTATCATTCCATCGAGGGCAAAAAGATCCTCCGCAATTTCCTGGTGGATATCTGCGGTTGCAAACAGGATTGGACGCCTGCCTCTTTCGTACAGGAAACCGTCGAGCAACTCAAACAACAGATAGGCGGCGGACACGTGATCATGGCTTTGAGCGGTGGTGTTGACAGCACCGTTGCGGCCACACTCATCAGCCGCGCGATCGGCGACCGCCTCCACGGAATATTCGTCGACAACGGCGTATTGCGCAAGGATGAATTCCAACAGGTACTGGATACTTACAAGCAACTTAACCTGAATGTAAAGGGCGTAGATGCAAAAGAGTTGTTCTATGGCGAGCTTGCCGGCAAGACAGACCCAGAATCAAAACGCAAGACCATCGGTAAATTATTCATCGACGTGTTCCAGGAGGAAGCGTTGAAACATAAAGAAGTAAAATTCTTAGGGCAGGGAACCATCTACCCCGACGTGATCGAAAGCGTGAGTGTGCACGGCCCTTCCATGACCATCAAATCACACCACAACGTTGGCGGCCTGCCGGAAAAAATGCACCTGCAACTGGTGGAGCCCCTGCGATTCCTGTTTAAGGATGAAGTGCGTAAAGTAGGATTGGAACTGGGCATCCCAGCCGACATGATCAACCGCCACCCTTTTCCCGGGCCGGGACTTGCCATCCGTATTTTGGGTGAAATAACAGAAGAAAAGGTTAAGCTTCTTCAATCCGCGGACGACATTTATATCAAAGCGCTCAAAGAACACAATCTTTACTCAACCGTATGGCAGGCAGGTACCATCCTGCTACCGGTGAAAAGTGTTGGGGTGATGGGAGATGAGCGTACCTACGAATTCACGGTGGCGCTCCGCGCGGTGACTTCGATAGACGGGATGACGGCCGACTGGGCGCATCTCCCTTACGATTTCCTGGCGCACGTTTCCAGTGAAATTATCAATTCTGTAAGAGGAATTAACCGGGTAGTTTACGATATTAGCAGTAAGCCTCCCGCCACGATAGAGTGGGAGTGAGGCACCAAATTTGAGAATACATGAGAAACCTTTACATGCGGCTTTTATTTTCAGCATGCTTCGCGATGATATTAATTGTGTCATCCCTGCGATCCCACGCGCAGTATGACTCTGTCAGCAAACCCGTAAAGGTCGCCGTCCTGATCCCCCTCTACCTGGACTCCGCGTTCAGCGGCACAGTATATAAGCTCGGCAACAACAACCTTCCGAAATACATTTTACCGGGGCTGGATTTTTACAACGGCGTAATGATGGCTATCGATTCTCTCGAAAAAGAAGGCCAGCAGCTCGAGGTGATGATCCATGATACGAAATCAAGGGAAAAATCACTCAGCCTGCTCCTGGTGGAGCCCGAGATCGCTGGTGCGTCTTTTATCATCGGTTCTTTCACTACGAAAGAGGAGTTGAAAAAAGTGGCCGACTTCGCGCTGGCGAAGAACATCCCGCTGATCTCCGCCACCTATCCCAACGATGGTGGCATCACCGCCAACCCGAACCTGGTCATCATCAATCCAACACTCGCCACGCACATCGAAGGCATGTTCCGTTACGTGCAGCGCAACCATAGCATCGACAACATCGTTTTGTTCCGCCGCAAAAGCGACCAGATGGACAAACACATCATGGAGACCATCATGGAGGCGTCTAAAAAGAACTCAGCGATACCGGTCAGGATAAGGTACGTGGAAGTGAGTGATGCGTTCAACCGCCAGGAGATCATTTCCCAATTAGACAGCAACAAGCGCAACGTCGTCATCGGCGCCACGCTCAACGAAGGCTTCGCGGGCAATTTAGTGAAAGCACTCAGTGGCGTCAAAGCTTCTTACGAGACGACAGTGATCGGCATGCCTACCTGGGACAACATGAAGGAATTGAATAAGGCTGAAGCGAAAGGCGTCGAGATCGTTTACTCTACACCCTACAATTACCAGAAGAGCGATCGCTTCCTCAGCAGGATGTCGGCCAATTATAAACTGCGTTTCAACGGCAGGGCAAGCGATATGGTGTTCAAAGGCTACGAGGCGATGTACCACTTCTCCAAACTCTACCTGAAGCACGGTGCCGCCTTCCGCTCCAACCTATCCGATCGCGATTACCGCATCACCAATGAATTCGATATCCAGGCCACGAAGCTGAAGAAAGAGAACGCCACCGCCGACTATTTGGAGAACAAGAAACTCTATTACGTGAAAAAGCAGGACGGTACTATCAAGAGCGTGCAATAGGAGTCAGGGATATAGGCGTTAAACGTCAGGAGTCAGCTAAGTCAGAGAGTCAGTGAAGTCAGTAAGGCCGAAGTGCTTTAGCAGCATAACCAACATCTGGATCGCCTTCCGAATTCTACGAACCCAACTTCAAACCTCAAACCTCAAACTTCAAACTTGCCTTTGATTGACTTCACCCCCCGCGGCCTCTACTGTTCCCAGGGTGGATTCCATATTGACCCATGGCTGCCGGTGGATAAGGCGGTGATCACGCACGCGCACGGCGACCACGCACGGTTTGGCAACAAACATTACCTCTCGCACCATTTTACAAAGCCACTCATACAGGCGCGGTTGCGCGAAGGGCAATACGAGTCGATTGGTTGGAATGAACCAATCACCATGAATGGCGTGAAGCTCTCATTTCACCCCGCGGGCCATATGATCGGGTCTTCCCAAGTTCGACTGGAGTATAACGGCGAGGTCTGGGTGTTCAGTGGCGATTATAAAACGGAAGACGATGGCATCAGTGGCCGGTTCGAACCCGTAAAGTGCAACACGTTCATCACCGAATCTACTTTCGGCTTGCCGATCTACCACTGGAAACCCCAGCAGGAGATCTTCAATGATATCAAGGCCTGGATACAGAAGAACAAAGACCAGGGCAAGGCTTCCGTGTTGATGGCTTACAGCCTCGGCAAGGCGCAACGCATTCTTCAGCCGTTGAGTGAAATGACGGATGTGATCTACGCGCACGGCGCCGTTTACAATATGCAGGAAGCCCTGGTGAATGGCGTACCGGGATACGCGCACCGTGACGTGAAGATGGAACGCATCACTTTCGAAACTACAAAAGAACAATTAAGGAACGCCGTCATCCTTGCGCCCCCCAGCGCGGAGAACTCTTCCTGGATGAAAAGATTCCAGCCCTACGCGCTTGGCTATTGCAGTGGCTGGATGCAGGTGCGCGGTAACGTCCGCCGCAAGAACGTAGACGGCGGTTTCGCCATCAGCGACCATGCCGACTGGAACGGCTTACTCGACGCGGTCAAAGCCACCGGCGCCACCAAAGTATTCGTAACGCATGGCTACCAGGCTGCCTTCAGCCGTTACCTCAACGAGATCGGCATCGAATCGGCAGAAGTAAAAACAGAATACGGAACGGAGGATGAAGGGGAAGCAGAGGTGATAACGGATGAAAAAGGGGAGTAGTAAAATGGCAATAACAAAAGCACCGCAGCGTTTAACAACATTCCCAAAGTTCAGAACTTTAGAAAAGCTAGGAAGCGTCTCTGCAATTGCCTTCGCCATCATCGCCTGGCTCCTGCTTTCAAAAATTTAAAGTATTGCCTGCCGGATTCCTCCTTTTACTTGACATCCGTCATATAAAATAAACCCTCAAAAGCCTTCCTTTGTTATGGTATTTTTATAACATCAATGAACCGACTTCCCTTATACCTGGTGTTGATCTGCCTTTCAATGGCATTCCGCGACAAAGGCGTGACCACCATCAAGTGGGTCATCACCAGCGGCTGCTCTTTAAAGGTTAATGGCAGCACCAATATCAATAAGTTCAGTTGCGTAATCGGGAACTACAACCGTCCCGACACCATTACTACGGTCTCCGGTAACAACCAGCCCGTGAAGATGACGGGCAACATACAACTGGAGGTAGGGAAATTCGATTGCCATAATGCCATCATGACGGCTGACCTTCGCAAGACGCTAAAATCCGAGACCCACCCCCGCCTCATGATCTTCTTCATCAGCATGAATCAATATCCCGCGCCGGGAAAATGGGGCCTGAAAGGATCCGTACTGATCGTGCTTGCGGGCGTCTCTAAGAATTTCGAGGTGGATTACAAACTGGTATCTGCTGAAAAAGACCTGATCACACTGGAAGGAACCCGCCAGGTACTCTTCTCCGATTTTAACCTCAAGCCCCCACGCAAGCTGGGCGGCATGATAAAGACCAACAACGAATTGAACGTGGTTTTTACCCTCAAGATGAAGGTGCTTCCCGCTAAGGGTTGAGTTTCGCGAACAATACACCGGCGACCAAAGCCTGGCCCAAACCATAGATGAACCATGTGCCCACGGTGACAATCGATACGTCCAGCGCACTATAGGTGATCCACATGACGGGTAATAAGGCGACCAGCGCGTAAAGAAAACCGAATTCGATTCCCTTACGCACAAAATGGTGTCCCTGCATCAGTCCCTTGAAACGCTCCCAGAAAGCTGAAAGCGCCAGCGCGATAACGAAAGCGTGGGAATAGAAAAGAATGTCCTTATCGCCATCAGAATCGAATAACGGGTTGTTGTACTCCAGGAACGCTTCGGGGAAAGCAGTGATCGCCAGGTACAATCCTCCATAACCGAGGATAAATAGTATAACGCCGACGATCAACCCGGAGATGAGTACTTTTTTCATGATGGCGCTAAAGGTACATTCTTCCAAAGAATTCCAACCTAACCGTAGTCATGTGATTGACCAGTCATTTGGAACTGGTCACTACTCATTTATCTCTCTACGGTAAATCCTGCCGTTGACCCGGATTTCATTTTTGTTCTTCGTGAGTGCGATCGCGAATATTTTCTTCCGGGGAATAGTAATGGGCAATTCTTTTTTCAATGTACTGGTATCATTCTCAGCCTGGGAAGTTGTATCGCCATCTTCAATGATCTTTGGCGGCGTGAATTTCAAATGATTATCCGGGCAATAGTCACATTGTACCAGTGTCATCTCCGCCAGGAAACCGTTTTTTATGTTATGCAACACGCCAGCCCAGTGATAAAATCCACCATCGGAAGCGGAAAAGAGGGTGTCTTTCTTGTAAATCGCGATCGGTGATTGCTCCACGAAAACGGAATCCCCGTTGAACGTTACTTCGGTAAGATGATACCATTTGTGTTTCCGACTTTCGCTCTTTTTGTATCCTTTTATTTCTGAGGCGCCGATGAAGCGTCCCTTTGGGACCTGCGCGATTGCAGGCAAGGAAAACGCTAACAGTAGTATGGCCAGTTTTGAACGCATCACCGATTTTAATATTTACCCATTATCTCGTTCACCTTGTCGCTCACAAAACGCGCGTAATCTGACAGCACCTTGGGCTGGCCTTCCGATTCCTGCAGATCCAGGCGGAACTTTTTGGGCGCCGTGCCGCCCTCGGGGATGAATTCAACATAGATGCCGCAACCATCGGCACAATCCGGGCACCCGAATGAATCTTCAGTCTTACTGTATGCCAGCAGCATCTCCGGAAGTCTACGCATCACCTGGTAGGCAAGTTCCAGCTTCGCCGGCTCGTCAAGCGTGTTTTTGAATTGCAGGCTATCCCTGCCTTTAAAATAGTGGTTCTCATAATCCGCCCGGAGCGTTAAAACGTTCCCGGAGGTATTCAGGCTGAACATGGGCGAACAGTTTCCACCGCAATGACCGCAGAACCTGCCAAAGATCAACTCTTCCACCAGCGCGGAGTCTTTTTCTTTATTTGGTGATATTACCTGCAAGGAGTCTGAAGAAGGCGCCATGTCGGGACCACCCGCGCACTGAGCGAATAGCAGGATTAATATAGCGATGAATGGTAAACGCATCTTGCATTGAAAATACAACAAACCGGTAAAATACGATGCCTGCATTGGTGCGAAGGATTTCAACCAAACCCGCTTCCCTATATATCCACTTCATAAATATTAATCGCCCTTTGCGCCTTTGCCCTTTTTGCCACTTTGCGTGAAACCAAACGCTATGTTCTTAAGGGTTCACACCCATAAACACCATCACAAACACCACGCTTAAATAAACCCACACCGCTGTAAACAACCAATGCACCGTTGTTTCAAACCGTTTCCCCCTCCATAAACTCGAAGAATACCCGAAGAACTGTATATACAAACGCGCCACCCAGAATATCCCCATCCCCAACGAGATCCTTCTCCCCAGTGGCGTGTTCACCAGTTCCGTGGCCGATGTCAGGCAAAGCCATCCCATCAGCAAGACCACCAGCCCGATAAAGAAAGTATGGATGTACATCATTTGGCGGTTGATCGGGCTCATCCCCCTGCACTCCTCCTTCCAGTTAAAGTATTTTGGAAAAAAGTAATGCATCAGCGCCAGCGCAACCAGTAAAGCTCCGATGATCTTAATATGAAGTTCCATAGATAATTGATCAGCAAGTTAAGGGTTAGTGCCGTTGCGGATTGCACGGCATGAGAAAAACA
>JAJTCI010000108.1 GCA_021323155.1 Chitinophagaceae bacterium
TTCTATAAGAAATATAACGCATCGTTTGACCCGGAATGGGTGAATTGCAGCCTGACAGTAGGGAATGGTGAATGGTGAATGGTGAATGGCCTTGACCCTACATATCGAAAAAGGCTGCGTAGTGCAGCCCTTTCATATAGATTCTTTGCTCCAGGTTGGAATTACTCTTTAACCCGCTCTACATAATCACCGGTCTTGGTGTTGATCCGGATCACTTCCCCTTCATTAACGAACAAGGGAACGTTTACAGTGGCGCCGGTTTCAACGGTAGCTGCCTTTAATGCCCTGGTGGCGGTATCCCCGCGCACACCTGGCTCGCAGTACGTGATCAGCATCGTAATCTTTTCCGGCAATTCCGCACCGATCGGCTGCTCTGTCTCGGTGTTGATGAACACAAACACTTCCGCGCCATCTTTCAGAAACTGCGGGGCATCGATCATTTCTTCAGCAAGCGCGATCTGCTCGAAGGTTTCGTTATTCATCAGGTTATATCCACTCTCGTCCTTGTATAAATACTGGAACGCCTTTTTCTCCACGCGCACCGGGTAGATCGTCTCACCGCTGTTCCATGTTTTTTCAATGCTTCGCTTATTATCAACGCCCTTCAGCTTCGCCCAGACCTTCGCGGCCGCGCGCGCTGTCTTATTTTCGCCAAATTCCACCACTGTGTAAAGGCTGTTGTCCAGCTTGAGGATCATCCCGCGACTGATATCCGATGTTGTTGCCATAATAAACTTTTGAGGCGGCAAATGTAGATGTTTTGCCTTTTGCCGCCAACTCGGCAAAACCGAGACATCATATTAACAACTCGCAAAAAGAGTTATTACTAACTTGCCACATATGAAGCAGTTTGGTACACTTGCTATCGCGTTACTGGTTTCGCTGGCAGCCTTGTCACAGCAAAAGGACAGCCTTCCTCCTTACCTGAGGGGCCCCCAGCTGTTGCCATTGTTTAATATACAGCTCACTGACAGCACCGTATTTAACACCGCCAGCCTGCCAAAAAATAAGTTCGTCGTCATTACTTTTTTCGATCCCGAATGTGGCCATTGCCAGGAAGAAGCAAAAGCCCTTTCCCAGCACATGAAAAAATTCCGGAAAGTCCTTTTCGTGATGGCAGCGGCGAAAGAAGTGGAACTGATCCGGGAATTCAGCTCAAGTTTTGGACTTGACCAACACGCCAATATCAGGATCGGCAGAGATACTGCTTATTTTCTACCAGGATATTACCGGATCCGGACAACACCCTTCACAGCAGTTTACAGCAAAAAAGGAAAATTCCTTAAAGCCTTCGAAAATGGGTACACCATAGGAGAGCTGAAGAAGCTAGTGAGGTGACCCGTAACGACATTGGCAAACAATCTGTGGCTATAAAGGCATTCTCCACTAAAAGCCTTTTCTATGAAGCCAAACTACATTGCTTTATTGTGCCTTCTTTTGGTGTTTAAAGCGTCGTCTCAACCAACAGTAGGATTCCAGCAAATCATTACCGGGTTGAATGTCCCGGTAGATTTAGTCGCTGAGCCCGGGAGTACCCGCATGTTCATTGTCGAGCAACCGGGAACGGTTAAGATCTGGAACGGCTCTTCCGTTTCGGCTACGCCGTTTCTTAACGTAAGCTCACTGATCTCTTATTCAGCCGGGGGTGAAAGGGGCTTACTTAGCCTTGCCTTCCACCCACAATACACTACCAACCGGTATTTCTTTATCTGGTATACCGATGTTTCGGGAGCGGTCACGCTGGCACGTTACCGGCGCGACGCCACCAATGCTGATATTGCAGATCCTGGCTCAGGCGTGGTGCTACTTTCTGTAGTAAAGGCGTTTGCGAATCACAACGGCGCCAAACTGAATTTCGGCCCGGACGGTTTCCTTTATATCGGTACGGGTGATGGCGGTAGCGCGAACGATCCTTCAAACAACGCACAAACAGGCAGCTCCCTCCTTGGGAAGATGCTGCGCATCGATGTGAATGGATTTGCAAGTTCCGCCCCTTTTTATAGCATTCCTTCCTCAAACCCCTATACCAGTGATGCGACGGTAGCGGACGAAATAATTGCCCTGGGTCTACGAAATCCATGGCGCTGGAGCTTCGACAGGAATACAGGTGATATGTGGATCGCCGATGTAGGGCAAAATGCCTGGGAGGAAGTCAATTTCAGGGCAGCAGGTGATATATTAAGTCCAACCAATTATGGATGGCGCTGCCTGGAAGGAACGCATGCGAGCGCTGTTCCTTGCCCGGCCCCGGCAAACAATGTAATGCCGATATACGAATACCCGCATAATTCTTCCGGTGGATTCGTCGTTACGGGTGGCTATGTATATCGCGGAACGGAATACCCCACGCTGCAAGGCTATTACACGATGGTCGACTATGCCACGGGAAATGGCTGGCTCATCAAATCCAACGGGAGTGGCGGGTGGAATGTCACACCTCAAACTGGTTGGCCTGGTAGCATCACAACGTTCGGTGAGCGGGGCGACGGCACCTTATACGCGGCTACCAGTGGCGGCACCATGTATAAGTTGACGGCTTCGGGTCCTTTACCACTCCGCCTGCTGAGTTTTACCGGGCGCAAATTGGATGGGAGTCATGAACTCACCTGGGAGGTGCAACAGGAAGAGGCAGGTGATAGTTATATCATTGAAAGAAGCGTGGGCAACCAAACTTCTTTTATGGAAGCAGCAAGAAAGGCTGCCGTTTCCTCCAACAACTTTACGAAGTATGCAGTCACCGTACCCGCCAGCCTGCAACCGGCATATTACAGGCTGAAGACGATGCATGCAAATGGCAGTGTCACCTTTTCGTCTACAGTTTATTTCAATGCAACGGCCGCCGGGCAGGTCAAAGTGACTAAAACCGGTGACCGGATAATAATCGAAAGTAGCGATGCCATTCGCGAAGTATCGATATCCGATGTTTCCGGCAGGGTATTGTACCAGCGCCCGGTAAATACTATGGGAATGATCAGTATTCCTTCCAGGGCACTCGCCGGCGGGCTGTTATTAGTACGGGTTACCGGGGAAACCACGACCCATTCAGCCAAAGTATTCAATTAAGGCTTCTCTTCCTACGCAGTTAAAGCCCCGCCTACCTGGCGGGGCTTTCTTGTCAATAATAGCGGCCTGATGCCTGGAATCCCTCAGACCATGCGACAAGGGCGCGATCCGAACGGGGACGATATTATCCCGGTATCATGGTGGTGCCAGGTGTGGGTCAAATAGCGGTGTAATATGGGTGAGATGAGGGTATGATATGAGTATGATATAGGGAAAGGTCCCGATAAGGTCTCTATAAGGTCTCTATAAAGTCTCTATAAGGTCTCTATAAGGGTGCCGGAATTGGTCGACATCGTATATGAGTAATACGACGGATAAGTAAAAACGACCCATATCCCGTTCCAGTGGCAGCATTTGCAAATCCACTTTCGTCAAAAGTAAAAAATATTGCGATGATATCCGTGCAGAAAGGGAAGCAAGAAAAAAGTTAAGCTGCATGGTTCGGAGATTGCTTCGCTTCGCTCGCAATGACGGGAACGTATAGATGGCAGGCCGGATCGAAGCGTACCACCGGTGCCGGGCGACGAAAATCATATACAATCTTTCAACGCCAGCCTTTA
The DNA here is from genome assembly GCA_021323155.1 of Chitinophagaceae bacterium. Taxonomy (GTDB): domain Bacteria; phylum Bacteroidota; class Bacteroidia; order Chitinophagales; family Chitinophagaceae; genus JAEZDC01. The sequence goes on from JAJTCI010000108.1 coordinate 3,624, forward strand.
CTTTTGCTGCATCAAAACCGGATTGACGCTCCAGGCGCTGATCTTCCAATCTTTAAATAAAAAACGTTCCAGATGAAAGTAACTGTTGTAGGTGCAGGGGCGGTAGGTGCTACCTGTGCCGATAATATCGCCCGTAAAGAACTTTGCACGGAGTTGGTCTTGTTAGATATCAAAGAAGGCCTGGCCGAAGGCAAGGCGCAGGATATGATGCAAACCGCGGCCCTGCTGGGCTTCGATACCCGGATCACCGGGAGCACAAACGATTACACAAAGACCGCCAACAGTGACGTAGTTGTGATCACCTCTGGTATTCCTCGCAAACCAGGTATGACACGTGAAGAGCTCATCGGCACGAACGCCAATATCGTAAAAGGTGTTACAGAGAACATCCTGAAGCATTCACCCAATGCCATCATCATCGTTATCTCCAACCCAATGGATACGATGACCTACCTGGCATTGAAGAGTAGCGGCGTTCCCAAGAACCGCATCATCGGGATGGGGGGCATACTTGACAGTTCGCGTTTCAAATACCAGCTGAGCCAACACCTTGGATGCAACCCTGCTGACCTGAACGCGACCGTGATCGGCGGTCATGGTGACACGACGATGATACCGCTGATCCGCTATGCTACCTGGAACAGCAATCCTGTTAGCGCTTCCCTTGATGCGGGCAAACAAAAGCAGGTAGTCGCTGACACCATGGTGGGCGGCGCAACGCTCACTAAATTGCTTGGTACTTCCGCCTGGTATGCACCCGGTGCTGCCGGGGCCGCTTTGGTAGAGGCGATCGTGAGGGACGAGAAAAAGCTCATGCCTTGCTGTGTGCTCCTTGAAGGAGAATATGGCCAGAAAGATATTTGTCTTGGTGTTCCGGTGGTGATTGGAAAGAATGGCTGGGAAAAGATCGTTGATTACAAACTCAACGGCGAAGAACAGGAACTGTTCAACAAAAGTGCGGAAGCGGTGAGAAGCATGAATGACGTGCTGAAAACATTGTAGGCGAGACTATGCTTAATTATACAAAGCGTTGCAGCGATGCGGCGCTTTTTTTATACGCTTACTTCAACGGTTCAATACTATTCACAGCCAGCCTTGCCATTCTTTCAACATCCTGTTTCTCCATGCACTTAAAATGTCCCAGCGGGCATTTCTTATACCCGATCTTGCTGCAAGGCCTGCACCACAACCCTTCCACTTCAAAGCGGGACTCCTTGCTCTGGTAATCTCCATAATAAGGATACATACCAAAACCTGGGATCGTATTACCCCAGGCTGAAACGACCGGTTTTTTAAACGCCGAAGCGATATGCATAAGTCCTGTGTCATGCGTTAAGATAACTTTCGCTTTCCTCACCAGGTCTGCGCTCTCATTAATATTGAACTTACCACAGGCGTTATATATCTTAATCTCATCCACGGAGGCGATCTCGTCTCCAATCGCCCGGTCTTCCGGCCCTCCCAGTAGTATCACGGGGTGGTTGATGTGCTGGCAAAGCGTTTTAAGCTTGTGCAAAGGAAGCTTCTTGGTATGGTGCGCGGCCCCAATGACCACGCCGATGTAACCGAACTGGTGCGACGTTGGAATATCGGAAGGCTTTACCTCGTCCTTTGCGGGAATAAAATAATCGAGGCCCTGTCCATCATTGCGAACACCAAATCTTTTCGCGGCGTTCATATACCTGTCAACGATATGCACTTTCGGCAGCAGGTTAATCCGTAACGCCGTGCGCATCCACTTCTGCCAGTTCAATTTGTTGAATGAAGTACTTTTAACCTTCAACGCTTTTTTAACACGCCAGGTACGCAGGTTATGATGCAGATCGATGATGTAATCATAATGCTCCTGCTGCAACTCGTGTATCATCAGCTCGAAACTACTCTCCAGTAGCATCACCTTGTCGATGTACGGATTGTGTTCCACGATGGACTTAAACCCATGCTTGGTAAGGAAATGCACTTCCGCGCCCGGCACCTGTTGCTTCAGACAACGGACGACCGGTGTGGTGAGAACGATATCACCAATGGACGAAAATCGTATGATGAGAAATTTCAAGTGTTTGTTGTTTATGGTAATGGTTCCCGGGTCTCTACATAATTGAGGTCCTTATGAAATGTCTCTTCCGTAAAATAGAACGCGATGAGTGTGATCGCCATCACCAGCGTTCCTGTAACAATACCGCTTTGTATGATGTCCCAGTTCCATGACTTCTGGAAGAGGTCAAGGAAAAGGAGGTTGATCAATGGTAAGGCACCGCGTACCATGTTCGGAATGGTAGTGGCAGCGGTAGCCCTTAAGTTGGTACCAAACTGCTCTGCTCCCATGGTGACGAAGATCGCCCAGAAACCGGTACTGAACCCCAGGAATGCGCAGATGGCGTACATCCGCGCTTCGGAATTGTTCACGCTGCTAAAAAAGAGTACCAGGCCCAGGATACACATTGAATAAAACAAAAGGAGGGCTTTTTTCCGGCTCTTGAAATACTGGCTCACAAATCCAATAAGAATATCCCCAACCGCGATGGCCACATAAGCAAACATGATGGCGCGACCACTTGAGAGGTCCTTACTCCCGAACATTTCGAATGCGAACTTATCGCTCTGGTTAACGAGGATCCCGATGACATACCAGGTCGGCAACCCGATCATGATAGCGAGGATATATTTACGGAACCTTTTACCGTTGTTGAAGAACATAAAAAAATTGCCCCGCGTTACATTCGTTTCCTTTACCTGCTTGTACATGCCACTTTCCGCGACACTGATCCGCAGGAAAAGTAAGAGCACGCCAAGCACGCCACCGATCTTGTAGCAAAGGCGCCAGTCCTGCGTAACCTCGAATGTGAAATAAGCCGCAACGCAGCCAAATAACCCGATACCGGCGACCAGTGAAGTCCCGACACCTCTTTTGTTTTTTGGAAGTAATTCACTCACCAGCGTGATGCCGGCGCCCAGTTCTCCTGCCAGGCCAAGGCCAGCTGCAAATCGCGCGGCGGCATATTCGTTCACCGTCTCCACATAGCCCGTGAAAAAATTCGCTACAGAGTATAGTACGATAGAACCGAACAGTACGCTCAGCCTTCCTTTCCTGTCTCCAAGGATGCCCCAGATAATTCCACCCAGTAAGAGTCCGCCCATCTGCCAGTTGATCACTTTGGTGCTGTCCACCAGCATCGTGGCACTGGTGGCCCCTACACCAAGCATGCTTTCCTTCTTGACGATGGTAAATAACAACAAGTCGTAGATATCTACAAAATATCCCAGCGCGGCAACGATCACCGGGAGTGATAGAACACCATATTGTTTTTGAGTCATAAGCAGTCCTTAATAAAATATGCGGCCTTACTCCGCTAAGTTAACCCGCATCAGCGTTCTACAAAATTCAGGTCCTTGCCGAACGTTTCCCGCGTAAAGACCACTGCAAGAAACGCGATGACCATCGTAATAGCTCCTGTGATCCACCCGGCAGTGACATAATCCATTCCGTCGATCGACCGGATGCCTTTGAACAGGAGAATGATCAATGGTAAAAACCCTCTCACAAAATTCGGGATGGAGATCGCCGCGGACGCCCGCATATTGGTACCGAATTGTTCGGCAGCCATCGTGATGTATAATACCGATATCCCCGAGCCGAAGCCAAGACCGGCGCACACCAGGTAAAAACCATTCGCATCGCCGCTATAATTAAAATAGATGATGATAAAAACGGCAACGATCGCGTAGAAGATGAAAAGCGTTCGTTTCCGGCTCCTGATCACGTTACTGATCACCCCGGCGGCGAAATCACCAAATGCCAGCCCTACATATTGAAACATCAGCGCTTTCCCAGGTTCGATCTTTCCGACACCGAATTCAAGGGCGAAGACATCGGCAAACGTCATCAACACACCGATGACATACCACACAGGCAGGCCAACGAGTATTCCCTTTAGATAACGGTTGAACCGGTCTTTATTA
>JAJTCI010000109.1 GCA_021323155.1 Chitinophagaceae bacterium
CGAATAACGGCTGGCTTTCCAGGCCATGAATACGGTGAAAAGGGTGGCAGCAACAAAGAGGGCGCTGACGTAAAGGGGTTGTGCTTGCATAACAGGTATTTTATACTGCAAAGCAACTACCCGCCCGCCGGATAAATCTTGCCATTTGGCAGGAAATGACGGATGCCCTTCCCTGCCCACCCAACGGGTGAAAAAAGGAGGACTTTTCACGCAAAGACGCAAAGTGAGCAAAGGTTGTTGGTCAGGCGACCAACAACGGCGGGAAAGCCCGCCCGGCTGAACGCCGTTCGGACGGGGAGCAAAGGCGCAAAATGGGTGGATTACTTCCTTAGAAGCCTATCTATTGCTTAGTAAACTCCTTTCTTATCCTGCTCAACGAAGTATCCGTGATGCCGAGGTAAGACGCAATATGCTTCAGTGGTACATGTTGGAAGACTTCCGGCGCGGAAGTCAGCAGGTTCTTGTAACGCTGTTCGGCGGTATCATGAAGGCCGGATAGCATTCTTTGTTTAAGGCCGGCATAAGCATTCACCAGCAGGCTTCTTCCGAACTCACGGAATTCAGGCAGGCTGTGAAACGCATCCTGCAACCCGGCGAAGTTGATGCAAAGCGTACTGCAGTCAGTAGCGGCCTGGATGTTCTCGCGCGCAGGAACGTGTTTAAAGAAGGAGTATACTTCAAAGACCACGTTGCCCGCGGGGTAAAGGCCAGTCGTGACTTCATGCCCTTGCAGGTCGATGGTCCAGGCGCGCATAAAACCGCTGCAGAGAAAATGGTAGTCGGTGCACTGCATCCCTTCCTTCAGCACCAGGTCGCCTTTCCGGAAAGCCCGTTCAGCAAAACGTTCCGCGATGGCGCAGGCATTGGCTTCCGGCATGGAGAAATGCGAGCGGATAAATTGAACCAGCAGGTCTTGTGGCGAGGGCATATGCAAGTTTACTGAATTCGTCGACAATTTCCTTTGTCGACGAATTGCAGCCGACTGGCTTCGACAAAACAGCGCCTGTCGATTACCGCTATCCCTGCCCCGCCCGTCATGCTAGTTTTACACCGAACAACAAAAACACTATTATGAAAATCATCATCACGTGCCTTGCTGCCCTCTTCCTGTTGACCAATGGTAGCGCGTTTGCGCAGCAGGTGGCAGACAGCAGCCGGGACAAAGCACCGGAGAAAGGCTTCTGGGTGACCGAGGCGGAGAAAAACCCCGCGAAGTACACTTTGTATTTCTACAACAACCAAAACGTATTGGTATATAAAGAGGAGATCGGCCAGAAGCTGAATATCAAAAAGACCTGGGTGCGCAAACTGTTGAAAGAAGTATTGGAGCAATCGGTAGCCATCCATGAAAAGAAACTGGCGGAGAGTGAAAGGCAAACCGTCGCGGCCCGGATCGAAGGCCAGTAAGATTTTTGCTAAGCATAATGCCCTGTCCTTTTCTAAGGCGGGGCTGTTTTGTCGACGAAAACAGGCTGTCCGGCGACGACAGGAGAAAGGAGCAGGAAAAAACAGGAACAACTCACTATTTTAGCAAAGGCATGCAGCAATACCCATTCATATTCTCAGCTGAAAGACGGTACCGTATCCGCCGTCATTTCGTTTTCTGGTTTTCCTGGTGGCTGTTCCAGGCCTTCCTGTATTCTTTCACGCCGGCATCACTTGACGCGGATTATTTTGACCGACTCCCCGTGTCAATGGTGGAATCACTCTTCTTCCTGGTGCCGCATGTCTTCCTGTCATACAGCCTGATGTATTACGTAGTACCCACCCTGATCCTGAAAGGAAGATACCTCCGGTCTGTTTTTACCGTATTGGGCCTGTTCCTGGTAACCGGTTCCATTTCTTCCCTGATCGGCATCTATATTACCGGTCCTTATAAAATGTCGCTGAACAAAGGATTTCCTATACCCATACATGTCCAGGAGATGCATTTCTTCCTCGGATTGCTGGCTGGATTGCGTGGTGCCATTACGATCGGGGGGCTTGCCGCTGCCATCAAACTGATGAAACATCTTTATCAGAAAGATCAGCGCAACCTGCAGCTGGAGAAGGAAAATATTTCCTCGCAGCTGCTCTTGTTAAAGGCCCAGGTACATCCACATTTTTTATTCAATACGCTCAACAATATTTACGCATCTACTCAGGAAACATCCCCGCGCGCTGCCGGCATGATCATGAGCCTTTCTGAATTGTTGCGCCATATCTTATATGAATGTGACAAGCCACTCGTGAGTCTTGAACAGGAATTGCAGATGCTGCGCCAGTACATTCACCTGGAAGAAGCGCGTTATGGCAATAGCCTGGATGTGGACATTGAGTTACCGTCGCAACCCACTTCGGACCTGTATATCGCGCCACTGCTGCTCCTGCCCTTTATCGAGAATTGTTTTAAACACGGCACCAGCGGGGTGATCGAGCAACCCTGGATCAGCCTGCGGGTAGAAACGGAAGACAATGAACTCCGGATGAAGCTGGTGAACGGCAAAGCCCACGGCCATGAAAATATTGCACCGGGCATCGGGTTGCGTAACGTAAAGGAGCGCCTGCAGCTGTTGTACCCCGGCCGGCACAAGCTCCAGTACCATAGTGAACCGGAGGTGTTTATCGTCAACCTGAAGCTGCAGCTGGAAAGGGTGCGACTTTCAAAGAAAGAAAAACCGTCCACCACCGAGTATGCATGAACCGCTGCCCATACGCTGTATCATCGTGGACGACGAACCGCATGCGCGGCAATTGCTGAGGCATGATATCAGTAAGCTGCCCCGGATGCAGCTGGAAGGTGAATGCGGCAATGCCATAGAGGCGTTGAGTATGTTGCAGAACAAAAAGATAGACCTGTTGTTCCTGGATATACACATGCCCCAGCTCAAAGGCACAGAATTGCTGAAGATCGTGGCGCACCCGCCGAACGTGATCTTCACTACCGCGCACGCCGACTATGCGCTGGAAGGTTATGAGCTGAACGCGATCGATTACCTGTTGAAGCCGATCAAGTTCGAGCGCTTTCTTAAAGCGGTGAATAAACTATCACATGTACCGGCTAACGGGGTGCCTTCAGCCACTGGCCCGGAATCGCGCGACAAGGAACAATACATCTACCTGCGGTCAGAAAGGAAAATGGTGAAGGTGATGCTCAGCGATATCAATTATATCGAGAGCATGAAAGACTATGTGAAAGTATTCACGAATGCGGGAACTATCATCACCAAGCAATCCATGGCGTCCATGGAAGCCATGCTGCCGGAAGACCGTTTTATCAGGGTACACCGGTCGTTCATCGTGTCAACAGGCAGCATCAGTTCTTATACCAACGAGATGATATTTGTCGCCCGCAACGAGATACCCATTGGAAAGTTGTTCCGCAATTCTGTGCTGGGATTTCTCACCCGGTGATAACTGCAGCGCAACCCCGCCCTTCACGTGATCCGTGACTCCCCTATCGCGCTGAGTATATTCTCCAGTCCTTGTTTAAGTTTACCAGAGGTCTCCCAACCGAAGCCGATGCGCATATAACGCGGGCCTTCTTCAAACCAATGGCCGGCGCCCACATAGGTCTTGTACTTCTTTAGCAGGATCTCGTAGAAGCGCGGCATATCCACATGTGTTCCCGCTTTTATCCTGGGGAAACAAACGCAGCCGCCCTGCGGTGTGACCCATTCCAGCAACTGCTGACCTTGTATGAATTCACGCACCAGTGCAAAATGGTCGAGGAGTTTTTGTTTAACGGGTGCAAACAAGCGTTCCTTATTTTCAAGGTATTGGCAGGCAATCTCTTCGTCCGTAACGGAATTCGTGATAATGATCTGTTCCTTGGCCGCGAGAAAGGTTTCCATCAACCGCGCATTCTTACATGCGATCCAGCCAATGCGGATGCCCGGCAGGCCATAGGCCTTGGACATCGAACTAATACTGATCACTTTTTCGGATAAGGACGCCGCTACGGGCAGGCGGGAGGTGAAACTCATTTCACGGTAGGTCTCATCCATCAACAAATAACAGTTGTTCCGCTCTATGATATGGATGATCTCTTTTAGCCGTGCCTCGTCGATGAGCACACCGGTGGGATTGTGCGGGTAAGTGAGGCTTACGAGTTTTGTCTGTGGTGTGATGAGCCGTTCTAATTCTTTTATATCAAGTTCAAACGCGTCTTCGAAACGCAGCGGGAGAAAAGAGATCGACGCGCCGATAGCACGAGGTGTTTCGATATTGGTGGCATAGTTGGGTTTCATTACAACCAGGTGGTCATTCTTTTCCAGTATTGATGTAGCCACGATGAATAAAGCCGCGGCGGCGCCCGGGGTGACCAGTATTTGCACGGGTGACAGTGCTGCGGCGTCGGCTACCAGTTCCCGCAAACGCAGTTTTCCCAGGTGATCGCCGTAATGCAAAACCAGATCGCCCAGCTGGATATCCAGGTCGCCCAGCTTCTGGTCGGCAAAAGCACTTTCGGATAGGTTGCACTCGATGTGTTCATAGCCGATCCATTCGGGTGCTTCGATCTCTATGGGCATGCGGCGGTATTGCATGATCCAGATGGGTTTGGATTAAAGATAGTTGCATCAACTTCTAAATACAAATAACAGCCCCGGAAGCCTTGGCAATGCTAACAAATAGTGGCACGCGGGAATAAAACCCTATTACAATCACTTTAACATAAAATCACGGACCAGCAGCAGGTGCTGCCACAAAGCATAAACATATACAAGACAGTTTCCTGCATATGGCATCCCGTTCGTTATAGAAACATTAAACCAAAAGGTAACATTACATGGCATGTTTGCGAAGCGGCAATACAAATTACTGGGTAACAGATCATAGGAGAAGGCGGCTGTAGAAGCGACAATATCAGTGTGTAAAAGCATGCTCATTTTGACATATCTCTTACACATTATCACCTATTTTTGGTAAGCCATTGCAGCAAATCACGTTATTATATATTCAATAGAACAATATCCTATGAAGAAATTTAGTCTCGGAATTATCGCTACCCTTATTGCAGCTGTACTTCTTATCCCCGCGCTCACTAAAGCCAGGAAAGTAACTGCCAGCATCGGCAACGTGACACTTAGTTCAGAGCCTAATAAAGACACGGTTTCTAATAACACCTATGCTGCCTTATATGATTCGCTTAAGCTTGATCAGAAAGGTTTGAGCAGGCAGGCTTTCGAACTCGCGCTTGCCGGGTATAATAAACTGAGTGCATCGGGTAAGATCAAGAACAATAAGCTGAGCATCGTTGACTTCAGCCAGGCGAGCAATAAGAACCGTCTTTATATCATCGACGTGGAAAAGAAAAAGCTGTTATTTAATACACTGGTTGCGCATGGTAAGAACAGTGGTGAAGCCATGGCGAAGAAGTTCTCTAATACCAACGAGTCGCTGCAAAGCAGCCTTGGTTTCTATGTAACCGCTGAAAAATACCAGGGTAAGCATGGCCTGTCGTTAAGACTGGATGGTATGGAGAAGTCCAACAGCAATGCCCGCCAGAGAGCAGTAGTAATGCATGGCGCCGGTTATGTGAACGAGAGCCTTGCCAAGTCAAGAGGTTTTATCGGGAGAAGCTGGGGATGTCCTGCAGTGAACCCGGAGCTGAACGAGCCCATCATCAACGCAATCGGTAACGGATCATGTTTGTTCATTTACAGCCCGCAGGAAGACTACCTTGCACAGTCTAGTTTTGCGAAGGCGGTAAATACGAAATAATTAACCCCCCAATCTTGTAAAGCCTCCCGTTGCCGGGAGGCTTTTTTTGACCGCAAATTTCCCACATGTGTTAACTACGCCATGATTCGCCTGAGCGAATGGTTATCTTTGGCCTAAACCGGAACTGAGATGCTTAAAGTTGGTGTATTTGGCGTTGGACATTTGGGCAAATACCATCTGAATAACTGGAAAGAGATCGAGGGCGTAAAGCTCGTAGGGTTTTATGACCCGAACGAGGTGAACGCCAAAGAAGTGGTGGCGCACTATGGCCTCAAACGGTTTACCGACGCCGATAAGCTCATCGACTCCTGCGATGCCATCGATATCATCGCTCCCACCAATTTCCATTTTGAGCTCTGCGAAAAGGCCATCCGCAAAGGAAAACACGTGTTCGTGGAAAAGCCTTTGGCAAATACCATCGAGGAAGGGAAGGAACTGGTGAAGATGGTGCGGGAAGCGAATGTAAAGATGCAGGTGGGTCACGTAGAACGGTTCAACCCGGCCTACATGGCCGTGAAGGATATGCAGCTGAACCCGATGTTCATAGAGGTGCACCGCCTGGCGCAGTTCAACCCGCGGGGAACGGAAGTGAGCGTGATCCTTGACCTGATGATCCATGACATTGACATTATCCTGAGTCTCGTTCCCAGTGATGTGAAACAGATCTCGGCAAGCGGTGTAGCCGTCATGACCGACACACCGGATATCGCCAACGTGCGCATCGAATTCAACAACGGCTGCGTGGCCAACCTCACCAGCAGCCGCATCAGCATGAAAAAGATGCGTAAGATGCGGATGTTCCAGAAGGACGCTTATATCGGGATCGACTTCCTCCAAAAGAAAACAGAGATCATCCGCCTGCAAGGTGAAGCGGATAAGAACGCGTTCTCCTTCGAACTGGAAACCCCTTCCGGCAAAAAGACGATCGCGGTAACCAGTCCCGAGATCAAAGACGTGAACGCGATCCGGATGGAGCTGGAGAGCTTTGCTTCCTCAATTATCAACAACACGCCTACTGCCGTCACCGAGATCGATGGCTACCTGGCCATGGAAGTGGCGCACCAGATACTCGATAAGATCGGGAACTCGAACGTTCCCGCTTAGTCCCCCATGCAAAAAAACACTTACATACATATTGCCTGGTATGTGATCAGTGATTACTTTCTTTCGCTCGTTGCCTGGTTCTTATTCTCCCTGCACCGGGAACGCCTGTTGAACGAGGACGCGCTCCTCTCCTTCAACGACCCTTTCCTGATCTACAGCGCACTGGCCGTACCATTGGGTTGGGTGATTCTTTTCCTCCTGACGGGGAGTTACTCCGAATCACTGTATAAAAAGTCAAGGCTCAACGAGATCACCCATACGATGATCATTACGCTGCTGGGCACCCTCTGCATCTTCTTCTTCCTTATCATCAACGACAAGAAAGCGAATTACGGCTACTACTACAACGTATTTTTCACCCTGTTCTTTTTGCAACTGGTCCTCGTCCTCGTAGGCAGGACGATCCTGCTGGCGATCGCCAAGCGCCACCTGGTGAATGGCGCGGTCTCCTTCTCTACATTGTTCATCGGGAACAATCCACGTGCGCTGAAGATCTACCAGGAGATCCGGCGGAACTTTTCTTACCTCGGCTTTAACCCGGTCGGTTACCTGTCGCCCGATGACAACAGGAATAACCTCGCGCGTTTTATCCCGCGGCTGGGGTCGTTAAATGAAATGGAGCAGGTGATCGATGCGCACCGCGTAAGCACCGTTATCATCGCTTTAGACAAGCACGAAGAACATGGGACGGAAGCATTGGTGAACCGCCTGGTGGAGAAAGACGTCGACATTAAGCTGGTGCCTACGACGCTGGATATAC
>JAJTCI010000110.1 GCA_021323155.1 Chitinophagaceae bacterium
TTATCTGTACCATCGTATACATATTGCTCGCGTTGGTGCTTACCGGCACCGTGGTATATAGCAAATTCGCGAACGTCGGCGATCCGCTCGCTTTCATTTTCGAACAGCAGAACCTCGACCTCGGATGGATGCAGTTCCTGGTAGCCATCTGCGCCGTGATCGCGATGACGAGCGTGTTGCTCGTCTTCCAGATGGGTCAGCCGAGGATATGGATGAGCATTAGCCGCGACGGGTTATTACCCCCCGTTTTCCAGAAGATACACCCCAGGTTTAAAACTCCTTCGTTCGCAACGATACTCACTGGAGTTGTGGTGGGTGTTCCGATCCTGTTCACCGACAAAACATTCGTGCTTGATTTTACCAGTATTGCGACCCTGTTCGCGTTCGTGCTGGTTTGTGGTGGTGTATTGCTCATCCCCAGGAAGGAAAAACAGGCGGGCCGCTTCCACCTGCCTTATTTTAACGCCAGGTTCATCTTCCCCCTGTTGTTTTTGCTTACCGTCGTTTGCCTCGCGTATTTTGTAAAGAACAAATTTGGAGAGACCTATTTTACCGAACTGTTCAATGGTAGCTTCACTGATCTTTCTGAAAGCCCCGATATCGACAAATACCTGTTCCTCACGCCCGCGGTGAAGATCGCGACGATCATTTTCTGGTTCTCGATGCTCCTCTTATCCATCGGTGCCTTTATGAAGAACTGGTCGCTGATACCCCTGCTGGGCCTCAGTTTCTGTATGTACCTGCTAACCGGCATGACGGCCAGCAACTGGATCTGGTTCTTCAGCTGGCTCGCGCTGGGGCTGATCATTTACTTCATCTATGGATACCGCAACAGCAAGTTGAGTCCCCAGGGGACCGGCAACCGCTAGCGGATTAACGAAGCATTGAATGGTCAACGCTGGCTTTAGCCTTAAATTTGCCGCCTTCCTGTTGGCGACAGCTGCACTTTCGCGCTGTCGCGGCAAAGGATAATACAACCAGATGAAATACCAGGTAGGCGATAAGATCATTGTGCTGCACAGCAACGAAGAGGGCGAAGTAACCGAGATCATCAACGATAAAATGGTGATGATCGATGTACGCGGCGTGAAGTTCCCCGCCTACATGGACCAGATAGACTTTCCCTATTTCAAACGTTTTACCGAGAAGAAACTCTTCCCGGAGAAAAAGAAACCAAAGACTTTCATCGATAGCGTTCCAAAGGAAAAGATCCGTCCTACGGAAGCGAAGGTCTCCGATGGTGTATGGCTCGCTTTGCTGCCGAAATTCTCTATGGACGAATTCAACGACGAGATCGTGGAGCTCTTCAAGATTCACTTGGTCAACAAAACAGACAAGGCGTACCGTTTCACCTACCGCCAGGATTTCATGGGCGAACCGGATTTCGAGTTGAAGAATGAAGTGCGCGCGTTCCACGATTTCTACATCCACGATATCGCGTTCGCTGACTTTAACGACAATCCAAGCTTTGACTTCGAATTCTCACTCATAACACCGGAAAAAGGAAAAGCCGATCATTACGAGGCAAGCGTCAAGATGCGTGCAAAGCAATTGTTCAGGCAGATCGAGGAAATGAAGCAAAACAATGATCCGACGATCTCTTTCAAACTCTTTGACGTATTTCCTGACAAACTATTCGAGGACAAGTTTGAACTTTCGGGCCTTGCTGCAAAAGGCTATAAACTCTACGAGGCAAAGAAAGCCCGCCAGCACCTAGACCCGCCGCGGTCAGTGATCGACCTGCACATGGAAAAACTCAGTGATGACTGGAAGGGGATGAGCAACGCCGAGATACTCGACATGCAGCTGAAGGAATTTGAAAAATGGTTTGAGAACTCGCTCGCGCATACCCAGGCTTCATTGATCGTGATACATGGCATCGGAAGTGGCCGACTGAGGGATGAGATTCATGACCGCCTGAAGCTCCGCAAAGAAGTGAAGACCTTCATCAATCAATACCATCCCCGGTACGGGTATGGAGCGACGGAGATATTCTTTCAGTACTAGGAGAATTAGGAGTTAAAAATTATTAATTAAGAATTCGTAGCCAGCGCTTATTCATAATTCTTAATTATTAATTCATAATTTTACTTACAAACCCGAGCTATCGTTTCGACTTCGGTCGGGAAGGAAAGTCCGGACAGCACAGAGCAACCCATCCCGCTAACGGCGGGACTTCCGCAAGGAAAGAGACAGTGCCACAGAAAATAACTTTCCCGCCTTTGGCGGGATAAAGGTGAAAATGTGAGGTAAGAGCTCACAATGAGATGCAGAGATGCATTTCATGGGTAAACCTTGGGTGCTGTAATGCCACGTATAGGATCGTTCGAGGGCTGCTCGCCCAAGCCCCGTATTTAACGGGACGCGATCCAGGGTAGGCAGCTAGATCCCGTTAGTAATAGCGGGACCAGATAAATGATAGTTTAGAAACAGAATCCGGCTTACGAGGTTTGTAAATGATTGATCCCGCCCTATGGCGGGATCGTTATTTCAACGCCGCCTGCGTCTTCTTCGGCAACTTGCTTTTAATGAGCTCGTACGCCTCCCTGGCGCGCTGTTGCCATTCCTTTTTCGTCATACGACCGATATCATCCACGGACACCCATTTATTCCTGGCCATATAGGGCGCTGGTTTAAATCCCTTCCTTGCCGCGATCTCGTCGAAGTCCTCGTCGGCCACCTTGAAAGAAGCGGTAGTGGGGACCTCGTCAAGGCCCAGGACCAGGAACATCTTCTCCGCCACGCAGAAGCACAGGTGGTTCTCCCATTTAATGTCTTCTGTCACACCGGGAAACTTGCTGCATATGGCCTGTAGCGATTCAATGTCCATCAGTTAGTGTATTGTTTAAGAATGTCGCTCAGAGCGTTCATCATTTTTACTTGTTGCGATTGATGTCCCTGCTGCGCTTCGATATTGATATATGGTATCTTCTTTTTCGAACAGTAGATCGATAACGAGCCATCGTCAACAGTATTGGCGGAAGTCTCCAGCACCACGTTGATCTTCTTTTTCTTCAGCTGGTCGAAGATGCTTTTTTCAGTGGTCAGTACGAAGTCGTCCGCGTCCATCGCAGGGTTCACATACCGGTGCTTCACTGGAAAAGTCTTAATAGTAAGCGGGCCGCCATCGGTATTGTTATGGAGCGCCACGATCACTTTCGCATCACTGATGTTCGACAGCAATTGTTCGGCGAACTCCTCCACTTTTTTTTCTACCACGGGCAGGTAGGTCTTGTTATTGCCTTTGAGCGTAGCTTCCCGTCCTTTCTCTGAAAATATCCGGTTGGGATCAAACTGGAATGTGGTAGTCTTCAACCGGAAACTCAGGAAGCGCTTTCCTGATTGATGGACGCGCAGCAATTTGCCCTCCTTACCCTCGAGGTATTGTTCTGCTGCTTTCACGCTAGTCGACTCGTTCTCGTGGACATTGAGGAATACGATGTCCCCGGCATTGGTTCCGTAATTGGACTGCCGGATCTCCACTGGCGTGCTTTCTATCCACAAGGTATCTGTCTTTGTTTCCTGCGACAACGCCGCTGTGCCGCCCATAAAAAACAATATCAGCCACATAAGTTTCATGGGCTAAAGATAAGCAGCCATTCGCTAAAGGTCAGCTGCTTACTGCGGCAAAGCTTTTGCGGCGAAATTAGAAACGTCAACTATGAACCGCAGCAGCAACAGGAAGATCATTCGTGACCGCAACCAGGTGCACGATACACAGGGAGAGGCGCAGAACGTCACCGACGGCGCAAGGGCTAACGTTACCCAACACGATCGCAATAAAGCCACCGAAGGCATCCGGCAGGGCAGGGATGTATCCAGCGACAATGCCAACCGCAACGAACGCAGGAACAGGCCAATGGGCCGTGAAAAATAGCAACTGTTCGACCGGTCCTGGCTACGGCAAATTTCGTTAGCTTTAGGAATAAACCGGGTCAATGCCTCATAAATACGTGTTCATCACGCGCTGGCAGATCAGGGCTCCCGTCCAGGATGTTTGGGAGGCGATCTACAATTCCCTGGAATGGCCACGCTGGTGGCCGGGTGTTAAGAATGCCCGCACCATCGAAGTGGGCGAGGCCAATGGCATCAACGGTATCCGCGAATACACCTGGAAAAGCTTCCTGCCTTACAGGCTGCGATTCGCCTCGCGACTCACCGAACGGGAAGATTACGCGCGCCTTCATGGCATCGCCTCGGGCGACCTGGAAGGAGAGGGCACCTGGCACTTCTTCGAAAAAGATGGGATCACTTACCTGCAATGCGACTGGCGGGTGAATACAAAACTAGGGTGGATGAACGCTGCCGCATTCTTACTGAAACCATTGTTCAGGTACAACCACAAGGTGATCATGAACCGTGGCGCACGGGGACTGGCTAAAAAGTTGAACGCTGAATTGATTGCTTATTGAGTGGTAGTAGCTACCGGGGCCGCTTTCTTGCGCAAACGGATCGTTCCGTTGGTCTGCAGGGTGCTCGTCAGGCTCACCTCGTGCTTCTTCCGGCCATCGTAGATGATCAGTACCGCGGTATTCGGCGGTATAAAGCCCAGGTTCTCTGCGAACATGCTCACTTCATTCATCGGGCGCTTGTCGTCAAGCGTTACGTTATATACGAGGCCGCGCTTGGTTAGTTCGAGTTTCTCGGCAAGCAAACGGGTATTGAAGAAAAGGCTTACGGAATCACGATCGATCTCGCCGTTGTCAACGATCTGGATGGTGATATTGGATGAATCCAGTTCGATCACGCCCATATCCACGTTCTCTCTTTGCGGGAACTGCTTTTCCGCGATGGTTTGTTCCTTGAAAACGATAGGTGTAACAGGGATCGGCGCGTCAAGCTTCTTCTCCTCTTTTTTCTCTATCGTCCTTTCCTGCTCGATCATTTCCTCTTCTTCCGGCTCGTCTTCTTTATCAGGATTGAGGTTCATGATAATATCAGGACAAGTAAGCGCGTAAAAACTGGTGCTGGAGAATTTTCCCTTCAGCGAAGCGCCTGCCTTTGAAACGAGCAGCGTGAACTCACCATTCATCGCACACTCTACACCATTGACCGCTGAAGAACGGAAATAGGTTACCGGCGTGGTCTTGATATAAAGCCTTCTTGATTTGCTGTCGTAACTACCGGATATCTTATTCGGGAAGTAGGAGTTCTTAAAGTAGTAATTGAATTCGCCTGTTATGGAAGAACCTTTTTGCTCCAGTGTCAGCTCAACAAGGTAATTGTTGTTCATGCCATCGAAGCTGGCGTTGCCCACTCCATACCATTTGCCGGCTACTGTTTGTGCAGAGGCGGTTGAGCCAATCAATAGCATAGCCATTCCAAGTAGTGATAACAGGCTTTTCATAATATGAATTTTGCTGACGTTTCTGTGTTGACCAATAATCATGCTAATTTCCTATGAAAGATAGACGATGATCAGTGGCCGGCGAAGCCCCGTGGAAAACAATCAGGCGGGTAACGAGGTTATTCACATTGATACACAGCTTATTTCAGGTAACGCTTTATTTCCCTGTCTGTATCTTTTTGCTTCAGCGTTTCTCTTTTGTCATGCAGTTTCTTTCCCCTCCCAACACCGATCTCCACCTTCACCAGGCTCTTCTCGTTAAAGAACACCTTCAACGGTACGATGGCCAGGCCTTTTTCACGGAGCGCGGCCTGCAGGCGTTGCAACTCACGTTTTGATAGCAGTAGCTTCCGGTCATGTACCGCTATATGGTTATTGACGGTGCCATGGGAGTATTCCGCGATATACATCCCCCTCAGCCACAACTCTTTCTTGTCGAACAGGCAAAAGGCGTCGTTAAAGCTCACTTTCCCCTCGCGGATCGACTTCACTTCCGTCCCCAACAAAACGATCCCGGCCACATATTTATTCTCTATGTGGTAATGAAAATAGGCCTGCCTGTTGCTGATTTCTTTTGTCATTCGGGCCGCAAAAATAGAGTTTATTGACGCTGTTTTGATAATTCATTATCTTGATCAAAAAACCTCCCTCTATGAAACAATTGATGCTGCTTGCGGCAGTACTTATCTTGGTTTCCTGCTCCTCCTCCGAAGCGGAAGGCCAGAAACCCACAAAAGCCGACGTAACTAAGGTCATCAAAGCCACCTGGGAAAAATCGGGTGAAGGCTACGGTCCTAAAGAAACGGTGGAGATACACGAGATCAAATTCGGCGCATCCGAAAAAGCCAATGCCAAGCAGGAACTCGAAGGCGTTCCCAAAGGCGCCCTGGTAACGCATGCGAAGATCGACTTTACACTTACGAAGCATTACGACGATGGCGATAAAAAACACCGCCGCGTGATGTCGGCCTGGGTATACAAAGACCAGTTCGGCGATTGGAAAGTAAAAAGCTACGGAAGCAAAGACGTGAAATGATTAGGATCCCGCCCAGGCGGGATTTTTTAATTGCCGAATAACCTGATAACTTGCGCCAGCTTATCTTTCAGTTCTTTGCGGCTCACGATAAAATCGAGGAAGCCGTGGTCCATCAAAAACTCGCTGCGCTGGAAACCGGGCGGCAGGTCTTTCTTGATCGTTTCTTTGATAACCCGGGGACCCGCAAAGCCAATAAGCGCACCGGGTTCAGCGATATTCAGGTCGCCCAGCATACCGAAACTCGCGGAGATACCACCAAAGGTTGGGTCGGTGAGTAATGAGATATAGGGGAGACCCGCGTCGCTCAACTGCGAGAGCTTTCCGCTGGTCTTGGCAAGCTGCATCAGGCTGAACGCCGACTCCATCATACGTGCGCCGCCGCTCTTGGAGATCACCAGGTAAGGGAGCCGGTGCTCGATACAATAGTCCACCGCGCGACTGAACTTTTCTCCCATCACACTCCCGAGAGAACCACCAATGAATTCGAAATCCATACAAGCGCAAACCAGTCCTTCGCCATTCACTTTACCCGCAGCCACCCGCATCGAGTCCTTGAGGTCTGTTTTGGAATGGATCTCCTCCAGCCTTCGCTTGTAAGGCTTCAGGTCGGTGAAACCGAGGGCATCCTTGCTTCGTATATTATCGAATAGCGGTTCGAATTCATTATTGTCGAAAATGATCTCGTAGTATTCATCGCTGCCGATGCGGTGATGGTAGCTGCACTTTGCACAGACGAACAGGTTCTCTTTCAGGTCGTTCGTAGTGCTGATCTGGTTGCATTCCGGGCACTTGCTCCAAAGCCCTTCAGGGGTTTCTTTTTTATCCGCTGTTGACGTAGTGATACCCTTACGCAGGCGCTTATACCATTTTGGCTTCACCTCTCCGCCGGCGCCTTCATCACCTGACAGGTTAGACTCTATGTCCTCGGTCTGGTCTTTCTTCATTGCTTGGATTTGATCCGGAAAATGAAAGATAGTCAATAATACGCAAAGCTATAGGCCCGGCCACATGCTGCAATGCCTAACATTCAAACACTTGCAACATGCAACTTGTAACCTGCAACCTGCAACTCCTACGCAATCGTGATCGTTTCATCAAGATAAACATCCTGCGTCGTGTTCAGGAGCTTCACACCGTCTTCAAATGGCTTCTGGAATGCCTTACGGCCCAGGATCAGTCCCATGAGCAACTGGTAACGACAAAGATCGATAGGATGTTCCGAGGTAAGCTTATCGTATACCAGCTTATGGGTCTTACCATGCTTGGTAGCGTTATAACCGCCGTTATTGGTAGGTAGTTTTTGTTTAATGATATCGGCCTGCAGCGTCACGCCCAGGTGGTTAGCCTGCCCGGTAAGGTCGGCAGCGGTGTGATAATCCACGCCGTCTACCTTGAACGAGTTGTTCCGCAGGTAGCACCAGAGGATG
>JAJTCI010000111.1 GCA_021323155.1 Chitinophagaceae bacterium
AAGCAACCGGTAGTACTGACTGGTGACTTCAACGTGATGCCCACCGAGAAAGACGTATATAAACCCGAACGTTGGGTGGACGATGCCCTGTTCCGGCCGGAAACGCGCGCCGCGTTCAAGAAGCTGGTGCGCCAGGGATGGACGGACGCGATCAGGAAATTATATCCCGATGAAACGATCTACACCTTCTGGGATTATTTCCGGAATGCGTTCCAGCGTAACGCAGGCCTGCGCATCGATCACTTCCTGCTGAATGCTCCGCTCACTAAGAAATTAATCGCCGCAGGAGTGGACACTGCGGTACGCGGTTGGGAAAAGACCAGCGATCATGCGCCGGTATGGATAGAGATCAAAGACTGATCAGTTGCAGGTGGTAGATGGGATAGCGCTATCCACCGCCTGCTTGATCTTCATGTAAGTCTCCTTTTTGATGTCTTCCGCGTTGTCTTTGGTAAACAACACGAATGCATAACCCCTGCACACGTCAATAAGCGGGAAGGTGCCTGACAAGGCTGGTGCGGTGAAGCTTTCGGGTTCATTTTTCTCGTTCAGTTGTATGATCCAGGCGCCGTGGGAATACGCAAACCCTTCCGCGTGCTTCGGGGCATTCTTCATGCCGGTAGCGGGGGCCTGTAAGGAAAGAAATGTTTGTACAGATTCTTTTGTGAGTATCTGCTTGTTGTTGAAAGTGCCCTGGTTGAGGAGCATCGCCAAAAAGTTGACAAGATCAAACGCAGTAGACTTGGCCCCTGTAGCAGGATCGGGCGCGTCGTTATAATTGTCACTCGCAAACGTGGTGGCGCGCATCGCCAGGGGGCTGGTGAGTTTTTCTTTCATCAGCCTGTCGAAAGATTTCTTAGAGACGATCTCCAATACACGCGCGGCTATGGCAAAACCGGTATTGCTGTAATAGTATTCTGTGCCGGGATTGGTTTTAATCTCGCGGCTTGAAGCATAATGATTCACCTCTTCTTCCAGTGTCTTGAACTTCTTTTTTTCAAAAGGCTTTCCTCCATCGATACCGGTGTGGTGGGTGAGGCAATGTCTTACCGTGATGTATCCCTTACCATGCTTTGAAAATATGGGCAGGTAGGTGCTGACCTTGTCGTCAAGACCGAGTTTTCCCTCCTGCACCAATACCATCACCAACGCGGCAGTCAGCCAATGGCTGGTGGCGTTGACCGGTTGTTGTGTCTTCAGGTTGAACTCGCCGTTGTCTTTTTTATAAATGGTCTTACCATCCTTGTACAGCGCAAACGCGTAGTTCTTTCCTAACTCGCCTTTGAGTTGGTCCAGTTGCCGCGTGATCGATGCCGTATCCGTTGTAGCCTGGGCTACGAGGTTATTGATCATGAACAAGGACAAGACAGCCAGCGAGAGACATTTTCTAACAATCGGGAACATGCAAATTCAATTTAGGCTTGCATGATAAGGAAATTTCTTCGAACCTAAAGTGACGTCCTCATTTCTTCTTTGCATCCGCGCGTTCCGTGTTTTGTTTCACCCTGAATTTCACGATCTTCCTGATAAGTGGCAGGGGGAGTGGCTCGCCTAAGGGGAACTGTACAGACCCCTTCCCCTGTTTATAGACCGAGAGTTCTTTCTCGAATGCTTCGTGCCCTGTTGGTGTGGCATAGAAACCGATATGGTTTTGGAAGGCGGCAAAATGAACAAGGTTACCGTTGAGCTTGAAAGTGGGGATGCCATAACTGATGGCTTCCCCGGCATCGGGGGCGGCGGCTTGAATGGTTTCGCGTATCTCTTGTAGTATTGCCTGCACGGGCGGCGGGTACCCGGCGATGTATTCGTTGATGTTTGCTGGCTTAGCACTTTTCATGTTGCCTGGTTTTGTTTGCAAGCTAATAAAGACCGCGTCCCGGAAAAGGGCTAAACCTGACAAACCAGGTGGCCGATCACGACATTTTTTGCGTGTTGCCTGAACGCATAGCGATCAAACCCAGTAGAGGTCCGGGTGCGAGAAATATGTATAGCCAGGCGGTGTCGACCGCCTGGCGCAGGGTATCGAGCAACTGGATACTGCCGATGGTGATAAAAAAGCCGATGCAGGTTACGATCGTGAGCGCGGTGCCTTTCTCCGATGAGGCGGCGTTGCCTGCTACCAGGGTGGAGAACATAGGTGAATCGGCGATCACCATCCATCCCCAGAAAAATAAGAAAGCGAGGAAAGGCTCCAAAGGCAAAGAGAAAGCCAGTGGAGAGAACAAACAACACGCGCAGGAACATGCCAGCGCGGTGAACGCGGTCTTACCCGCACCAATCCTTTGCGAGATAAAACCACTGGCGATGCAGGCAAGGCAACCCACGGCGATCACGAGGAAACTAAAGAACGGCACGTTCAAATACACTTCATGCCTGGTGTTGTAGTGCGCAATGATCAAAGGAAGAAATGCCCAGAACGCGTAGAGCTCCCACATATGACCGAAATAACCAAAGGCAGCCAAACGAAATGCCCTTGCCCGGAACACTTTGATGGAAAGGCCGATATCCAGCTTTTGCACCGGGCTCCTGAAAGGACCGGCGGGGACGAATAAAGCCATGATGATCCCGCCAATGACCGCCATTGCTGAAATGCTTAGCAGGACCGATCTCCACGAGGGGTGGATGGCCTGGCTGATGAGTAAATGTGGGAAAGCCGTTCCTAGAACGAGTGCGCCAACGAGGTAGCCGAGTACCTTACCGAGGTCCTTGCCAAAATGATCCGCCGCGATCTTCATCCCGACAGGATAGATGCCAGCGAGAAAGAAGCCGGTGAAAAAGCGCAGCAGGAGGACGAGGGCAAGATCACCTGCAGCCAGTATGGCCGCATTGGAAAGCGCTGCCGCGATGGCGCTGGCAAGGAAGAGCTTCGAGGGTTGATACCTGTCAGTGATATTCAACAGCGCATACACCAATGTCCCGCTGATAAAACCAAATTGCACGGCAGAGATCACCCAGGCGATCGTTTTCTCCGGGAGGTCCAGTTCATTGAGGATAAGATCATCCGCAACGGCATTACCTCCGAACCAAAGCGTGGTGCAGAGAAACTGAGCGATAACGATACCAGGCAGTACCAGGCGGCGGGTGATCATGCAATGGTTTAGTCCTGAAGATAAAGCACCGGGCCGAACGAAAAGAATCGCCATGTATTTAAAACGAGCCACGTTTTCAAAACTTATATATTTAATCCCCAAAGCCAACTATTATGATTCGTTTCCTTCTCCTTGTTTCCATGATATATGCGGGGATCGCAGCCTGTGCCCAGGCTCCCAAACTGACCGTTGAGAAGATCATGCGCGATCCGAAATGGATCGGCACTTCTCCATCCAGTATCGCGTGGGGCGCGGATGGAAGCTCGGTGTATTTTTCGTGGAATCCCAACCGGGAGCTTGCAGATTCTACCTGGTATATTGACATTAAAACCAAGGTGCCGGTAAAGGCCTCGGTGGAACAGAAGCGAACCCTGGTGACGAATGATAACGTTACTTATAATTACAACAGGACGGCTTTCATATTCTCGAGGGATGGGGATGTCTTTTATAGCGAGGTCAAGCCGGCCAGGACACGGCGTGTGACCCAGACGATTGAAAGAGAGACCAACCCGCAGTTCTCGTTCAACCAGACCAAGATCGTATACGCCCGCAACAACAATCTTTTCGCCTGGGATATCATAACGGGCGAAACCATTCAACTCACCAATGTAAGGACCGGCGCGGATCGGAAGACAGCCACTACGCAACAGGAGGATTGGATGAAGAATGACCAGTTGCAATACTTTGAAGTGTTGCGTGAGCGTAAGCAAAAGCGGGATGCGGCAGCTGCCTATAATAAGAATGCCAATGAAGAGATGCGCGCGATCCAGATAGAGGATAAGGTGATGCAGAATCTTTCCATCAGCCCGGATGGACGTTTTATCACCTACCGGTTGTTCAAATCCGCATCCAACGCGAAGTCTTCGATCGTTCCGAATTATGTGACAGAGTCCGGGTTCACAGAAGATATTCCCGCGCGTACTAAAGTAGGTGCACCATCGGGCACATCCGAATTCTTTATGTACGACCGCGTGCGCGACACGGTGTACGCGGTAAAGACCGATTCTATTCCCGGTATACGCGACCTCCCGGATTACCTGAGCGATTATCCAAAACAACTGGCAGAACGCAAGAAACGAAATGCGCCACGCCGCGTGAATGTGTTGGGACCGGTATGGTCGCCGAATGGAACACATGGGATGGTGGAGATACGGTCAGAAGATAATAAAGACCGGTGGCTGATGCTGATCGATACGGCCACCGCTGAATTAAAGCTCATCAACCGCCAGCGTGACGAGGCGTGGATCCAGGGTCCCGGCATCAGTGCTTTCCGTACCGGGTGGATAGACGAAAATACATTCTGGTTCCAGTCGGAGGCGAGCGGTTACTCGCATCTCTATTTAACTAATGTTACCGGGGACAGTGTGCGCCAACTGACCTCAGGGAATTACGAAGTGCAGCAGGCGCAATTGTCGAAGGACAAGAAGACGTTTTATATTGTCACCAACGAGGTGCACCCCGGTGAGCAGCATTTTTATCACCTGAACATCGCTGACAGAAAGAAAACACGCATTACCACGATGACCGGCGCGAATGAAGTGACGGTCTCCCCCGATGAGAAAATGCTGGCCATCCGTTATTCTTATGCTACAAAGCCATGGGAGTTGTACCTGCAGGAGAACAAGGCGGGAAGTAAAGCGGTGCAGGTGACAGACAAGGCGCAAAGCGAGGAGTTCAGATCATTCGCATGGCAGGACCCGGAACTGGTGACGTTCACCGCGAGAGACGGCGCAACGGTATACGCACGGTTATACAAACCGGCGAATCCACATGCTTCCAAACCAGGGGTGATCTTTGTGCACGGCGCCGGTTATTTACAGAACGCGCATAAATGGTGGAGCAGCTACTTCCGTGAGTACATGTTCAACAACATGCTCGCTGAGAACGGTTATTATGTACTTGACATCGATTACCGTGCAAGTGCTGGCTATGGCCGGAACTTCCGCACGGGCATTTATCGGTACATGGGAGGGAAGGATCTCAGTGATCATATTGACGGCGCCGAGTGGCTGGCAAAGAATTATGGAGTAGACGCATCAAGGATCGGCATGTACGGAGGATCTTATGGCGGCTTTATTACACTGATGGCGATGTTCACCGAGCCTGGTAAGATAGCAGCTGGCGCGGCGTTGCGTTCAGTGACCGACTGGAGCAATTACAACCACGGTTATACTTCGAATATTTTGAATGAGCCCTATACAGACAGTATCGCCTATCGCAGGAGTTCGCCTATTTATTTTGCTGAAGGGCTGAAAGGCCACCTGCTGATGCTGCATGGCATGGTGGACGTGAACGTGCACTTCCAGGATATCGTGGAGTTGAGCCAACGCCTGATAGAGCTTGGCAAGGACAACTGGGAACTTGCTGTTTATCCCATGGAAGACCACGGTTTCGTGGAGCCCAGCAGTTGGACGGATGAATACAAGCGCGTATTCAAGCTGTTCGAAGCGGTGCTGAAAAAGAAGTAGGGAGCCACGCGGCCGGATTCCAAAGACGCAATCTTTGGAGACGCGGGACGGTTATGCCGCTACAGGGCCTGTTTCCTTGATGAGTTGCGAGATGTGCGCGCAGAGTTCATATTCTTCCTGCTCAGTGGCCCGCTTCAGGTAATAATGCAACTCATCGAGATCGCATCCCTGGAAGATCGGTTTTACTTTGCTGAGTGGTACGCGGCGCAGTGCCTGGAGTGTAGGTTGTGTACTCGCCGGGTACATGTTCCTGATGATTGCCTGAGATTTCATTTCCATTCTGATTTTAAGTTCCGAGCTGTTAATTTTTTTCTTTCCTGTGTAGCTAAAGACAGTAAGTGTGCCAATTCGATTTTAGAAAGGTTAAAGAAAACGCGAGGTTGCTGCAACTGGTTGTGAAATAATACCTCCGGTGGGAATAATTTTTTTTCATATAGACGGTTGAATACCCGCTAAAGCAGCCTGGCAGCCGCTTTCGAGCGATTGGTTTATGTACCTTGTTAATCCTTTATTCATCAAATCTTCCACATGACGCAGCAAGCCACGAATGAACAGCAGCCATTCAACTATGTTACATTGCTCGATGTAAAGTTCCCACACCTGGCGCGGATAGACGTTCCGCAAATGATGGCGGAGTGTAAAGACAAATGGTTCAACCAAACACTTACCCAGGTGAACGACAGCGTTGTACGACTGGGAATCGTGGAGGGTGAATACCACTGGCATAAGCATGATAACGACGACGAGTTCTTTTTTGTCTGGGAGGGCCAGTTGCTCATTGACCTGGAAGACCGGACGATCGAACTGAACCCCGGACAGGGGGTTACGATCACCAAGGGCGTGATGCACCGCCCGCGGGCGCCACGTAAAACGGTGATGTTGATGGTGGAGACGAGCGCGATACAACCGACCGGCGACTGATCATCCGGACTTCAGGATATCATTCACGATCTGCAGGTGATGCCGCGTGTGCATGGCAAGAAACTTTATTGACTCTTTTAAATTCAGCTCACCAAAATAAGGATGTTCAAAGTGGTGGCGTGCGGTGAGTCTTTCAAGCGCGGTTATTTTATCGCGCGCCTTTGCTATATCTGCTGTAATGGAGGCGGGTGTGATCTCATCGGCGGGTATCACTGAGCCGGGCGCCTTACCACGGCCCCGTGGAATATTGTTGAGCGCGAACACCAATGACCGTTTCCAATTGAATTTCCATCGATACGTAGCGGGATCCGATCGCTCCAACGAACCGATGATGCGTGCGACAGCGAGGGCACTGTGCGCGATATGCCAGCCCACCGGCGAGACGGAAACAGTCGCCGCCTTTTTCTGCCAGAGCGGTATCCTTGATTCCAGTTCGTTGAACAAGGCGTAGAGTTCTTTCATACTAATGATGGTGGACACTATGACCGGTTATAGTCATGCGCAAGTGCTAAAGCCGTGTTACTGCATATTCTCGCGGATACAGGCTTCGATCCTTTCGGCGAGGTCTTCAGAAAACTCTTTCAGCGTGAGCTGCCCATCAGCGCCAAGCATGATCATACCACCGGATTCGTTGATCTCGTGTTCCAGCGAGCGGAGCGCCCACATGATGCGGTACTGGAGTGTTTGTTGCACCACTTCCAGGTATTTCTGCTGGAGGGTGAGTACATTCTGCAGTATGGGTTTCAGCTCATGGTCTTCCGGCAATTCGTTCAGCCGGTGCTGGATAGGGTCTACATCTATTTCCGGTGGTTCTATATACACTTTCATCAGTCACAATTAAAGCGGGAATATAAGCATCTTTCCGTTTAAGAAGCTGTAAGAAGTGGGTGGAATTATTCCTGTTCGTGCCAGTTCATGTAAGAAGATGTTCCATGTTGCAGGTTACAAGGTTACAGGTTACAGGTTACAGGTTACAGGGTTCAGGTGCGCGATTCGGAACCTATGAGCCTA
>JAJTCI010000112.1 GCA_021323155.1 Chitinophagaceae bacterium
TGCCCACGGAGGGGTCAATGGTCAATACATTATCCTTCAGTTTTGATTTGAGGGACCGGGAGTAAAATTTTAGGAGTTCTTCGTAGTCAGTATGGTTGTATTCAAGTTTAAGCACTTGCTCAGAGGTATCTCAGGGGGTTTCGTTTGGCAAATAGGATATATCGTTTCATATTCATCCAGAAAGCGAGGATCATGTATACGATCAGGGGCGAACCCATGGTAAGAAAGGAAATGTAAATGAACCACATGCGGATCCTGGAGGTCGCTATCCCCAGTCGCTCGCCGATGGCTGTACAAACCCCGAAAAGCTGCCATTCGATGTACTGCTTTACCCTGTTCATATCCGCAATTTATACAAAATGGGTAGATGATGGAAATCAAGTTTTCTGCCAGCGTTTGATCCCGTACATTTGCACCCTGAATTCAGTATTTATAACCAAACCGCATTGTACTCATGGCTTTTGATATTGAAATGATTAGGAAGGTTTATGCTGAGATGCCGGCGAAGATCGACAACGCCAGGAAAACGCTCGGAAGACCACTTACCTTGTCCGAAAAAATACTTTTTTCTCATTTACATAACGATCAGAAGCTAATCAACTTTGACAGGGGACATCATTACGTTGATTTCGCCCCGGACCGCGTAGCCATGCAGGACGCAACCGCCCAGATGGCGTTGTTGCAATTCATGCAGGCCGGCCGGCCCAAAGTAGCGGTGCCTTCCACCGTTCACTGCGATCACCTGATCCAGGCAAAAGAAGGCGCGAACAAAGACCTGGAGACCGCGCTCAACACCAACAAAGAAGTATACGATTTTCTCGCCTCTGTTTCCAATAAATACGGCATCGGTTTCTGGAAGCCCGGCGCCGGCATCATTCACCAGGTAGTGCTCGAGAACTACGCCTTCCCGGGCGGTATGATGATCGGTACTGATTCACACACACCCAACGCGGGCGGACTCGGTATGATCGCTATCGGTGTGGGTGGCGCTGATGCCTGCGACGTTATGGCAGGCCTCGCCTGGGAACTGAAATGGCCCAAACTCATCGGTATCAAACTCACCGGTAAGATGAGTGGCTGGACCAGCGCGAAAGACGTGATCTTAAAAGTAGCCGGCATCCTCACCGTTAAAGGTGGCACCGGCGCGATCGTTGAATATTTTGGCGAAGGTGCGGACAGCATCAGCGCTACCGGTAAAGCAACCATCTGTAACATGGGCGCCGAGATCGGTGCTACCTGTTCTTTGTTTGCTTACGATGATAAGATGGCCGCGTTCCTCAAAGGAACACTTCGTGAAGACGTGGCTGAACTCGCAGAAACCATCCGCGAACACCTGCGCCCTGATGAAGAAGTATACGCAGACCCTGCAACATATTACGACCAGCTGATCGAAGTGAACCTGGATGAACTGGAACCACACGTCAACGGACCATTCACACCGGACCTCGCCTGGCCCATCAGCCGTTTTGCTGAAGCGGTGAGAGCGAACAACTGGCCCGAGAAACTGGAAGTGGCACTCATCGGTTCCTGTACCAACTCTTCTTACGAGGATATCACCCGTTCTGCCTCTCTCGCTAAACAGGCGCTCGATAAGCACCTCAAGGCAAAAGCGGAATTCACCATCACACCGGGTAGCGAACAGGTGCGGTATACCATCGCGAGAGACGGGCTGCTCAACATATTCGATAGAATGGGTGGCGTGGTATTGGCAAACGCCTGCGGTCCCTGCATCGGGCAGTGGAGCCGTCATATCGATGACCCGAATCGAAAGAACTCGATCATCACCTCCTTCAACAGGAACTTCGCCAAGCGTAACGACGGCCACGCGGGCACGCACGCTTTCGTTGCTTCACCCGAGATCGTGACCGCTTTCGCGATAGCAGGCGACCTCACATTCAACCCGCTCAAGGATACACTCACCAACGAGAACGGTGAAGAGGTATTGCTGGACGAACCAAGCGGTCATGAGTTGCCCGCAAGGGGATTCGCGGTGGAAGACGCCGGCTACCAGGCACCCGCCGAAGATGGCAGCACCGTGGAAGTGGCGGTGAACCCGGAATCACAGCGACTCCAGATACTGGCACCTTTCGCTGCCTGGGAAGGTACCGACCTTTACGGGTTACGCCTGCTCATCAAAGCAAAAGGCAAGTGCACCACCGATCACATTTCTATGGCGGGACCATGGCTGAAGTATCGCGGTCACCTCGATAATATCTCCAACAACCTCCTTATCGGGGCGGTGAATTATGTAAACGATAAGACCGACTCGGTACAAAACCAGCTCACCGGTGAATACGGTCCTGTTCCCGCTACACAGCGTGCGTATAAGGCCGCAGGCATCGGGACGATCGTGGTAGGTGACGAGAACTATGGTGAAGGGTCTTCCAGGGAGCATGCTGCGATGGAACCAAGACACCTCGGTGTAAGAGCCATCCTGGTGAAAAGCTTCGCGCGAATCCATGAAACGAACCTGAAAAAGCAGGGAATGCTCGCGCTGACCTTCGTAAACAAAGAGGACTACGAAAAGGTACTCGAAGACGATGTGATCGATATCAAAGGCCTGAGCACGTTCGCGCCTGGCAGTACGCTCACGGTCGTTGTACACCATCCCGATGGCAGTACGGAAGAGTTTCCCGTGAACCATACCTACAACGAACAACAGATCGAATGGTTTAAAGCCGGTGGCGCGTTGAACATCATCAGGATGAAATTCGCTTGATAACAATACGAAGTTTTAATAGTCAATAACCCTCTCGTTGGAGGGTTTTTTGTTAGCTTCAACAACACTAAATGGCTTTGCATGGGTGAGTGGTATCAAAAAAATGTACAGGCGGTCCTGGACGAACTCCGCACGTCCGATAAAGGACTGAGCGACGCGGAGGCACAGTCGCGCCTGCAGGAATACGGGGAGAACAAACTCCAGGAAGCCAAGCAAAAAAGCCGCCTCTCCATTTTTCTCGCGCAGTTCAGGGATATCATGATCATAATCCTATTCGCTGCCGCGATCGTTTCATTCATCGTCGGTGAGACTACCGATGCCTTCGTGATCATTGCCATCATCATCGCTAACGCCATCGTTGGCTATATCCAGGAATACAAAGCGGAAGAGTCGATTCGCATGCTTCAGCAAATGGCCGCGCAACACACCGTCGTGGTAAGGAACGGCGTACACAGCGATATCGAAGCGTCGCAACTGGTACCGGGCGACATCATCGCCCTGGAAGCGGGCAACGTAATACCGGCCGACGGCCGGCTCATCAACGAACAACAACTGCGCACCGAAGAAGCGCCATTAACAGGCGAAAGTCATTCGGTGGATAAAATAACGGACGCGGTGCAGGAAGATAAACTCCTTCCCGCGGATCAACTGAACATGATATTCCGTGGCACCATCGTGAGCAATGGTTCCGGCCTGGCTGTCGTCACCACCACCGGCATGCAGACGGAGATGGGTAAGATCGCCGGCATGCTCACACCGGGAACCAGGCATACACCATTGCAAAAGCGCCTTGCCAAATTCAGCAAGCAACTCGCCGTGCTCGTGGTCATCATATGTGTGCTCGTATTTGTGAGTGGCTGGTTACGCGGGGAAGACAAGATCAAAATGTTCATGACCGCGTTATCGCTCGCGGTGGCTGCCCTGCCCGAAGCATTGCCCGCAGTGATCACGATATTGCTGGCAAGGGGCGCCGCAGGCATGGCCAAACAAAAAGCGCTCATCCGCAAACTACCCGCGGTAGAAACACTCGGCTCGGTCACCTTCATCTGCAGCGATAAGACTGGCACCCTCACCCAGAATAAAATGACCGTTGTACATGCGGCGGCGGCTGAGGGACAGGAAGCCCTTCTGTTGAAAGCAATGGCCATCAACAACGAGATCAAAAAAAATGAAATCGATGAGTGGATGGGCGATTCCACGGAGATCGCGCTGGTGGACTACGCGGCGGAACAAAAGATCGACAAAGCCACTACCGAAAAAGAAATGGAGCTCGTCAACAGGCTGCCGTTCGAATCCGAGCGTATGCGCATGACGACCATTCATAAAAGCGGCGACAAATACATCCTGCTCACCAAAGGCGCGCCGGGCAAAGTGGCGGAAGTATTGAACCTGGATGAAGATAAAAAGAAACAATTGCTCGACCAGAACCGGGAGCTGGCGGCGAAAGGACAGCGCGTACTATTCTTTTCTTATAAGGAACTTACTGAACTCCCGGCGAAGATCGATCCCTCGCTCGAACAGGGACTCACTTACCTGGGCATGGCAGGCATGATCGATCCACCGCGTGAAGAAGTGATCGCTGCCATCGAAGAATGCAAACAGGCGGGTATCAAAAGCGTGATGATCACCGGCGACCAGCCACTCACCGCGAAAGCCATCGCCCTCGAACTGAAGATCATCGACCGGGAAGACGAAGCTGTGCTCACGGGTAAAGACATCCAGGAACTGGACGATGAAAGCCTGAAGCAAAAAGTGATGGAGACAAAACTCTATGCACGGGTATCTCCCGAACAAAAACTGAGGATCGTCACCGCGCTGCAGGATAACAACGAATTCGTTGCCATGACCGGCGACGGCGTGAACGACGCGCCTTCATTAAAAAAAGCGGACATCGGCGTGGCAATGGGTATCACCGGTACTGACGTGTCAAAGGAGTCTGCTGACATGATACTGCTTGACGACAACTTCGCAACGATCGTCAAAGCGGTGCGCGAAGGACGCAGGATCTACAACAACATCCGCAAGTTCATTCAATACGTGCTGGCCTGCAACCTCGGTGAGATACTCACCATCTTCCTCGCGCCTTTCTTTGGGCTGGCAATACCCATACTACCCATACACATTCTCTGGATCAACCTGGTGACGGATGGCCTTCCCGGCCTGGCGCTTGCTTCCGAACCCGCCGACAAAGACATCATGAAACAAAAGCCGAGGCCGCCGAAGCAAAGTTTCTTCGCCGAAGGCATGGCCTGGCAGATCATCAGCGCCGGCATCATACTCGCCTCCGCCGCGCTCGCTATTCAATTCTGGGCGATAGAGAAGGGGTATTCACTGGCGGAACAACAGTCCATCGTGTTCACGGTTCTCTGTCTCGACCAGCTGTCAAACGCCATGGCCGTTCGTTCAAACAACCGCAGCATCTTCACCATGAACATCCTCAACAACAAACAGATGATCGGCGCGTTGCTGCTCACGTTTGCTTTACAGGTGGCGTTGGTATATATACCGGCGCTGCACCCCATCTTCAAGACCACCTGGATCGACATGGAAGCAGTCATCGCCATCCTCGTGGTGATGGTCGTGAGCACGGTTCTGAGGGATATTACCAAACTGCTCATCGCGCGCGCCTACCGCAATGGATAAAGAACTGCTCAACATACTGGGAGAAAAGCTGCAGGTGAAACTCACCGGCATGAAAGAGGTACATGGCGGCGACATCAATAGAACTTACATAGTCTCCGGCGATGGAAAGAAATATTTCCTGAAGTGCAATGATGCGCAACGACCCGATATGTTCGAGAAAGAATTCCGCGGGCTTGAACTATTGAGAAACGCCCAGGCGATATATGTCCCACAACCATTACACCAGGGAAAATGGAATGACACTACTTACCTGGTGATGGAAGTCATTGAAAAAGGAAACGCGGACAAAACATTCTGGCTCGACTTCGCCCGCCGCCTCTCCGCGCTGCATTCCAACACCACGCAACTGTTCGGGCTGGATCATGACAATTACATCGGGTCGATTCCCCAATCAAACAAACAATCCGCAAGCTGGAGTGAATTCTACAGCGAGCAAAGAATTCTCTTCCTGGTAAAGAGTGCCTTCGATCAACAGAAATGCGACCGGAACGATACAAAGCTCGCCGACCGCCTCTGTGGCCGACTCGAAGATTTGTTCCCGGTGGAACCACCCGCCCTGCTCCATGGCGACCTCTGGAGCGGCAACTACATGATCGGCTGGGATGGCCAGCCCGTCATTTACGATCCCGCTGTCTACTATGGCCACCGCGAAATGGACCTCGGCATGACACTGCTCTTTGGTGGCTTTGACAATAGTTTTTACAGCCATTACAACGAATCAAGCCCATTAGAAAAATCCTGGCGCGAAAGAGTACCCCTGACACAACTGTATCCTTTACTGGTACACCTGCTCCTTTTCGGAGGACATTACTACCACTCGGTTAAGGATGTGCTCAAAAAATATAGTTAGTATATCTACCCTTGGGCAGTTTAATACAACATCGCCCATGTGGCATTGTTTCGCAGCGCTGCTGCTCGTTGCATGTCATCTTTCGATTTACTACAAACCTGTCGCTGCGCTGCAGCTGATGGTTTGAGAAACTTCCTCGAGCGGTGCCTCGTAAAGCATTTATGGCGCCACAAACTGAGGATGTCGCTAGACTTTCCAAAGCTGCGCTTTCTAGCCAATCTTTTCCAAAGTTGATCCGCGTGCAAAATTTAGTGAACCGGCAACCAAACTTTGGAAAAGTTAACAAACGTGCTTCACACACACCCCCAGCGGCATAGCCGCGAAACACAATTCAAACGCTACGGCTTCCCGCAAACATCCCCCTTTCCCTTATTTTTACCCCATGATCAGCTACAACCCCAAAGACTGGTTCACCTTCATCTTCCGCTTTCATAAAGCAGACACTTTCCGGAAACTATTCCCGTTGATGGTGTTCATCGGTCTCTTCTCCTGGCTGGTCATTTACCTGGAACGTGAATACCTCGGCATCTCGCAACTCGATCGCGCGAAGAACATCATCATATTCCATAGCCTGCTTGGTTTCGCCATCTCCATGCTCCTCGTCTTCCGCACCAATACCGCCTACGACCGTTGGTGGGAAGGAAGAAAGCTATGGGGCTCGTTAGTGAACAATAGCCGCAACCTGGCGATTAAACTCAATGCTTTTCTTGACATCGATGACCAGAAGGACCGCTCTTTCTTCCAGCAGATCATCACGCGTTTTGCCGTATCGTTGAAAGCACACCTGCAATCAGAGAACACCCGTCTCGAACTGGACGATCATCCACATCCCGAGATACCCGATTTCGACCATACCAAGCATGTTCCCAACCAGGTAGCCGGGTTATTAATGACCCGGGTGAATCTCCTCTACCGGGGTAAACGCATCTCCGGCGAACAAATGATCCTGCTCAACGATGAACTCCGCTCCTTCCTCGACATCTGCGGCGCATGCGAAAGGATCAAGAACACGCCCATCCCCTACTCGTATAGCAGTTTCATTAAGAAATTCATCTTCCTGTACATCATCACCCTGCCCCTAGGGCTGGTGGCAACCCTAGGTATGGTGACCATACCGGTCGTCATGTTTATTTTTTATGTGCTGGCCAGCCTCGAACTGATCGCCGAGGAGATAGAAGACCCTTTTGGTAAAGATTCGAATGATCTGCCTATGGAGCGCTTGTGCGAAAC
>JAJTCI010000113.1 GCA_021323155.1 Chitinophagaceae bacterium
CAGCGACGAGACACTTAAACAACTGAGTGCATGCCTCGGCGGTGTTACCTCAATGCCGGGGGCCACCGGGTATTCACTTTTCAGAAACACGGCCTATACGGTTGCAGCTAAAACAGGTACAGCCCTGGTGGCGAATGGTACCCGCGGTTATGCGGATAAGATATACCAGTCTTCATTCGCCGGTTTCTTCCCGGTGGAGAACCCGCAGTTCACCATCGTTGTTGTGATCAAGAATAAGCCGCATGCAGAAAAATTTTATGGTGCGTCTGTCGCTGGTCCTGTGTTCAAAGAAATATCCGACAGGCTGTATACACTTTTTGTTAAGCAGAACGACCAGTTGTATACCGCCACTGCTTCCCGGGACAGTTCCAGTACGCATTATGCAGGATATTCCGCCGACGTGAAGCAGGTATTGGACAAGATCAACTGGAAATATGCGGCCCCTTCAAAGGAGGAGGACTTTGTTTCGGTTGTTACACAGGATAAAAAGGCGGCGGTCTATAACCTAAATATAAAAGGCAATGTGATGCCGGTGCTCCGGGGCATGACACTGAAAGATGCGCTTGCTGCCTGCGAACAGATCGGTCTTAAACTGGCAGTGAACGGGAAGGGGAAAGTGTTTACGCAGTCGGTACAACCGGGTATAGCGATCGCTAAAGGACAATTGATAAATATTGAACTGAAATAGTGGCAAAGCTACAAGACATATTATACAAGGTTCATCTGGAGTCTGTGGAAGGTAAAACAGACCTGGAAGTGAAAGACGTGCAGATCGACTCGCGCCGTGTATCCCAGGGTTCGCTCTTTGTAGCCATCCGGGGCGTGCAGGCGGATGGTCACCAATTCATTGCCCGGGCGGTAGAACAGGGTGCGGTCGCAATCCTTTGCGATACGCTGCCGGAAGAGCGACATGAAACAGTGACTTACATAAAGGTCACGAATACCAATGAGGCAGTAGCTTATATCGCGCACAATTTTCATGGTGAGCCGTCATCCCGGCTTCGACTTGTGGGCGTCACTGGTACCAATGGCAAAACGACGATTGCGACCTTGCTGTTCAAATTGTTCATGCAATTAGGTCATAAAGCAGGCTTGATCAGCACTGTTCAGAACCAGATTGGAAATGAAGTTATCCCGGCAACGCATACCACGCCCGACGCAGTGAGTCTAAACGCGCTTTTGAAACAGATGGCCGATGCAGGATGCGAATACGCTTTTATGGAAGTGAGCTCCCATGCGGTTCACCAGCACCGGACCACGGCATTGCAGTTCGCGGGCGGGTTGTTCAGTAACATCACGCATGACCACCTGGACTATCATAAAACATTCGACGAGTATATCCGGGTAAAAAAGAGTTTTTTCGACCACCTGCCGGCCGGTGCATTTGCTATCTCTAACGCTGATGACAAACGCGGGACGGTGATGCTGCAGAATACACCAGCTAAAAAATATTTCTATAGCCTCAAAACGGTGGCGGACTTCAAAGGAAAGATTCTTGAAAACGCACTCACCGGGCTGCTGATGCTGGTGAATGAAAAGGAAGTGCACTTCCGGTTGATCGGTGAATTCAATGCGTACAATCTTCTCGCCGTATATGGTGCCGCTACCTGCCTGGGGAAATCCAAAGAAGATGTACTTACGGCGTTGAGTATGTTATCGGGAGCGGAGGGAAGATTTGACTATACCGTCAGTGATTCCGGCATCGTCGGCATCGTGGATTATGCGCATACACCGGATGCATTGGAGAACGTACTGGCCACAATAAAAAAATTGAAAAAGGGACACGAGCAGGTGATCACTGTAGTTGGTTGTGGCGGTGACAGGGATAAAACCAAACGTCCCATTATGGCGCAGGCCGCCTGCGACCTGAGTGATAAAGCCATCTTCACCAGTGACAATCCCCGTACGGAAGACCCCCTGGAGATACTAAAAGATATGGAGTCGGGTTTGAATACTTCGGCTAAAAGAAAGTACATCACGATCAGCGACAGGAAAGAGGCGATCAAAACCGCGGTCAGCCTCGCAAAGACCGACGATATTATACTAGTGGCCGGTAAGGGACACGAAAAATACCAGGATATCAATGGAGTAAAAAATGATTTTGACGATAAGGCTGTATTAAAAGAAATGTTTGAACTAATGAATAAGTAATAAATGAACAGGTGAACTGATGATCTCCAACGAAGGAGGTCGCGGTTCGCTGTTGACCACCAACTAATATGCTGTACCACTTTTTTATCTGGCTTAGGGAAGAGTTTGACGTACCAGGCACGGGCCTGTTCCAGTTTCTCACTTTCCGTGCGGCAATGGCCATCGTGCTGTCGTTGCTCATTGCCACCATATTTGGTAAGCGTATCATCCGTTATCTCCAGAGGAAGCAGATCGGGGAGAGTGTACGGGAACTCGGCCTTGCCGGTGAATCACAAAAGAAAGGCACGCCAACAATGGGTGGACTGATCATATTACTTGCCATTGTAATTCCAACGCTGTTATTCGCCGACCTCACCAAGATATACATCCGCCTGATGCTGCTGTCAACCGTATGGCTGGGTATCATTGGCTTCCTGGATGACTATTTTAAAATAAAGGCGAGGCGCACCGCGCAGGAGAGAGGAGAGAAATATAAGAAGAAAGACAGTGATGGACTTGCGGGTGTTTCGAAGATCATTGGACAGGTAGGATTGGGGATCATCATCGGCCTGACGTTATACTTCAGTGACAGCGTGGTAGTAGAGCGGGAATACCTAGGTACCTCGCCCAGTATCGACGGTGTACCGGTGATCGTGCGCAACGTGAACGGTGACGAAAGAAAGTTCGTAAAGGCGAAAGAGCCGATCACGACGATTCCATTTGTAAGAGACCATGAGTTCAATTATAGCCGGCTGATCAGTTGGATCGGTCCTGGTGCGGAGAAATACACCTGGGTCGTGTATGTATTGATTGTTACGTTTATCATCACTGCCGTCTCAAACGGTGCGAATATCACGGATGGGCTGGATGGACTTGCGGGAGGGGTCAGCGCGATCATCGGTGGTGGCCTCGGCATATTCATCTATGCCAGCGGTAATTACCTGCTCGCAGATTACCTGAAGATCATGTACATCCCGAACCTCGGTGAATTGAGCATATTCGTGGCCGCGTTCATCGGGGGTTGTATCGGGTTCCTCTGGTATAACGCATACCCGGCCCAGGTGTTCATGGGCGATACGGGCAGTCTTGCACTTGGCGGCATCATCGCTTCACTGGCCATTATTGTAAGGAAAGAATTGCTGATACCGATCTTCTGCGGGGTATTCCTTGTAGAAAATCTCAGCGTGATGATCCAGGTGATCTATTTCAAATACACGAAACGGAAGTACGGTGAAGGGAGACGCGTGTTCCTGATGAGCCCGCTGCATCACCATTACCAGAAGAAAGGTTACCATGAAAGTAAGATAGCGGTGCGGTTCTGGATCGTGACGGTGTTATTGGTAGTGCTGTCAATAGTGACGTTGAAAATAAGATAGTCAGGATGTCAATAGGTCGTTAAGCGCCAGTGTGCCTCAATGACTCTTTGACCAATGACACAACCACTTTATAAAAATGAAACATCGGTTAGTAATACTGGGAGCCGGCGAAAGCGGAATCGGTGCCGCATTACTCGGTGTACAGAAAGGTTACGAGGTGTTTGTGAGTGACGGCGGGCCGATTAAAGAAAAGTACAAAAAAGAGCTCTTTGATTACGAAATAGAATTTGAAGAAGGCAAACACACGGAAGAAAAGATCCTGAATGCCAGCGAAGTGATGAAAAGCCCGGGCATACCGGAAACGAATGAAATGGTGAGGAAGATCAGGTCAAAAGGGATCGAAGTGATCAGCGAGATCGAACTCGCGTATCGATTCAAAGGTGATAGCAGGATCGTGGGTATCACCGGTAGCAATGGAAAAAGCACGTGTACCTCGCTCATACACCATATCTGTGTGAAAGGCGGGCTGGATGCGGCGCTGGTGGGAAACATCGGCTACTCGTTCGCTAGACAGGTGGCTGTAGATCCAAAACCCGTGTACGTTGCCGAGATCAGTTCTTTTCAACTCGATGATATCAAGACGTTCAGGCCGGACATCGCTGTGTTGCTGAATATAACAGAGGATCACCTGGACCGCTACGAATACCGGTTTGAGAACTATATAGACAGCAAGTTCCGGATCATCGAAAATCAAACGAGCGAAGATCATTTCATCTATAATATGGACGATGAAGTGATTGCAAACAAACTAGAGATACTGAAACCAAATACTAACCCATTACCATTTTCTATGAAACAGGAAACAAAGAAAGGCGGATACATTAAAGGCGACCAAATGATGCTGCGTATACAGGAAGAAAGAGTGAGTATGAGCATTTACGACTTTGCATTAAAGGGCAAACACAATAATTACAACACTATGGCAGCAGGTATCGCAGCAGCCACGCTTGGCATCCGGAAAGAAAAGATCAGGGAAGCGGTAATGGATTTTCAGAGCCTGGAACACCGGATGGAACACATCGCGACGGTACGCGGCGTTGAGTTTATTAACGACAGCAAGGCTACCAACGTCAATAGTACATGGTACGCCCTGGAGAGTATGAATAAGCCAACGATCCTGGTGTTGGGTGGAACGGACAAGGGGAACGATTATACGCTGATCGAGGAACTGGTAAAAGAAAAGGTAAAGGCCATTGTGTGTATGGGGCTGGATAATAAAAAGATCATCGCGGCTTTTAATGGGAAAGTGCCCATGATCATCGAGACCAACAATGCTAAGGACGCAGTATCGCATTCGTTCCGACTGGCCGCTAAAGGTGACGTGGTGCTTTTGAGCCCCGCCTGCGCAAGTTTCGACCTGTTCAAGAATTATGAAGACCGCGGCACGCAGTTTAAGGAAGCCGTGAAGGAGTTGTAAGAAATAAGAAATAAGAAATAAGGAAGTGGGATTTTGACTATTTGAAATTTATGTCAGAGCCGATAAACATAAGGGATATAACTTTCGCCTCGCTGAACAGGCAGCGATTGTTGCGTAATACACGCGGCGATAAATACATATGGGCTATCGTGATACTCCTGGCGCTCACCTCGCTGCTGGTGGTGTACAGCGCGACCGGTTCGCTGGCCTACAAACTGTACAAGGGTAATACGGAAGTGTACCTGTTCAAACAGCTTTCCTTTATCATCCTGGGGCTGTTGCTGATCTATTTCCTGCACCGGATCAACTATACACTGTATACAAGGGTAGCGACCGTGCTCTTCCTTGTTTCCATCCCATTGCTGTTATACACGCTTTTCTTCGGTGCCACGATCAACGAAGGCAGCCGGTGGATCAAACTGCCCGTCATAAATATGACCATGCAAACCTCCGACCTGGCGAAACTCGCGTTGTTCATGTACATCTCGAAGTTGCTCAGCAAGAAACAAGAGGTGATCAAAAGCTTCCGGCATGGGTTCGTCCCGATCATTACGCCGGTAATTATCATCTGCGGACTAATCGCGCCGGCGAATCTCTCTACGGCTTTGCTTACCGGCGCGACTTCGCTGATGCTGATGTTCATTGGCAGGGTGAGTGTGAAACACATACTGCTGGCGATCATGGTCGCGCTTATCCCAGTCGCTTTGTTAGTGAGTGTGGCGGTGATGACCTACGACAAAGAAGAGGGCAAGAGCACGATCAGTAAAGCGGCGAATGTTGGCCGGGTATCAACGTGGATCAAACGCGTGCAGGACTTTATGTACGCGAAAGATGAAGCGGTGCCTTACCAGGTACAACAGGCGAAGATCGCGATTGCCAACGGGGGGATCGTGATGGGGAAAGGCCCGGGCAACAGCACCTCGAGAAATTTCCTGCCGCATCCATACTCCGATATGATCTACCCGATCATCATCGAAGAATACGGGTTGATGGGTGGCTTATTTATCATATTCCTGTACCTGGCTTTCTTGTTCCGGTGCATCAGCATCTTCAAACGGTGTCCTTATGCATTCGGTGCATTCCTGGCACTGGCGTTGAGTTTTACGCTGGTGATCCAGGCACTCGCCAACATGGCAGTCGGAGTTAACCTGACACCAGTTACAGGGGTAACATTACCGTTGATCAGCATGGGTGGAACATCTTTTCTTTTCACCTGTGCCGCCATCGGTATCATATTGAGTGTGGCAAGGAACGTTGAGCAACTGGAAGGGAAAGAGCCTATAGTGGAAGAAGAAAAGAAACTGACATCGATTGGTTAATAAAATGGATACCGGACAGGAAAAGCGCCGTTGGAGCGACCCAAGAACAGAATGAATAAAAGGATCATCATAGCAGGTGGGGGCACGGGAGGTCACATTTTTCCTGCCATCGCCATTGCAAATGCGATCAAGCAGTTGCAACCAGGAACCGAGATCCTTTTTATCGGGGCGAAAGGAAAGATGGAAATGGAAAAGGTGCCACAGGCGGGCTACAATATCGAAGGATTGGACATCGCCGGATTTAACAGGAGTTCTTTGATAAAAAATATCGGGCTGCCGTACAAGCTCGCGCGGAGTTTTTTCCAGGTGCGCGCCATTATCCAGCGCTTTAAGCCGGATGCGGTAATCGGTGTTGGCGGGTATTCCTCCTTCCCCGTATTGAAGATGGCGCAGGCGCAAGGGATACCGACGTTCATTCACGAAAGCAACGCTTTCGCCGGCAGGAGCAATA
Organism: Chitinophagaceae bacterium; assembly: GCA_021323155.1. GTDB lineage: Bacteria > Bacteroidota > Bacteroidia > Chitinophagales > Chitinophagaceae > JAEZDC01. The sequence continues at coordinate 6,694 of JAJTCI010000113.1, forward strand.
TCATGCTTGGAAAAAAAGCCACCCGGGTGTTCGTAGTGGGCGAGGGCATGGAGAAGTTCTTTCCTGCAGAGCGGCTATTGGTCACCGGTAACCCGGTGCGTAAATCGATCGCCGTATCGAATATCCTGAAAAGCGATGCCATCAAGTCGTTTGGCTTAGATGAAAATAAGAAGACGATCCTTGCGGTAGGCGGAAGCCTGGGGGCGAGAAGCATCAACGAAGCGATCGCTACTCATATAGAAGAGTTTGAAAGAAATAATCTTCAACTCATCTGGCAAACAGGGAAAAGTACCGCGGCCGAATACATTGCGCGTGGGAAGGACAAGTCAAACATATGGGTGAGTGATTTCATCACCGAAATGGAAAAAGCGTATGCGGCGGCAGATATTGTTATCAGCAGGGCAGGCGCGATGGCGGTAGCGGAGTTGTGTGTGGCCAAGAAGCCATCGGTGTTTGTTCCCTTTCCGTTTGCCGCAGAAGATCACCAGACGCTTAACGCCCAACACCTGGTGAACAGGCAGGCAGCCCTGATGGTGAAGGACAACGAGGCGAAAGATAAACTGGTTGCTACCGTGATGGCGCTTGCAATCAATGAGCAGCTACAAACTGAATTAAAAATAAATATCTCTTCACTGGCGATAACGAACGCCGATGAAGTGATCGCGAAAGAAATACTAAAAACCATTAGTTGATAAAGTGAATGCTGTCGACAAAATA
>JAJTCI010000114.1 GCA_021323155.1 Chitinophagaceae bacterium
AAAGCGTAATCGGCGGGATTGTTCATGTCCAGTGCCCTTGCATCATTGTCCAACGGCAGTGGTTGGGCGAAAATATCCAGTTGCTCTTTTCCCAGGTAGGTGTTCAGTTCTTTTTCGACGGTGCGTAACACCTCGTCAGTGAACACGCCCTGGCCGTACATTTTCTTCACCAGCCCCGAAGGCACCATTCCCTTTCTGAAGCCGGGAATATTGGCGGTCTTTGCATATTTCTTCAGGCTTTGTTCGAAAGCCGGCAGGTAATCGTCTTTGGAAAGCTTCACTGTGAGTTTATCATTCAGCGGAGCGATATTTTCTCTTGTAATTGTCGCCATAATAAAATTTTCTAAATGGGCTGCAAAAGTAGGCGTTTGAAGGTAAATTAAGGGCCCCGGATCCTCCTCATCCATCGTTGCACGTCCAAAAACAAGGTTAAATTCGGGACCAACCGGCAAAAAAAGCCACCGGTTATCGGTGGCCTTCGTGTGCGGATGGAGGGGGTCGAACCCACACGCCTCGCGGCGCTAGATCCTAAGTCTAGTGCGTCTGCCAATTTCGCCACATCCGCTTTTTCAATTTACCCGGTTGTGCGTCTGCCAACCTGCCTTTGCGGGCAGGCAGGTTTCGCCACATCCGCTCAAGGGGTGCAAAAATAGGGAATCGGGAACCCCGATAGTGATAAAACTTTCTAAACACTCAGCCCGCGTTGAGCCAGAGCCGGGCTATGGAATCCGTGAGCTTCACGAACTGGTTGAAGGTGTCTGGTTTTGTAACAAAACAATTGGCGCCCAGCTTATATACTGCCTGCCGGTCTTTCGCCGAGGAGGAAGTGGTTAAAACAACAACGGGAATGTGTTGGAGATTGCTGTCAGATTTGATTTCCTGGAGCGTGTCCCTGCCGTCTTTGCCGGGCATATTAAGGTCCAGGAGTATCACCGAAGGAAATGATGGGTTGGCTGCCTTTAGCTGGTTGACCAGCTCATTGCCATCCTGCATAAAAACATAACTCGCCTGGTGTTGACTATGCAGGAAAGCATCCCGGATCGACTCGCGATCATCGGCATCATCATCCACAATATATATCGAGTGTTTGGCGGGGGCCATTTATACAGGTATTATAACAGTGAAGGTAGCCCCAATTCCGGGCCTGCCTTCAGCGAATATAACGCCTCCGTGATTTTCTACAATCTTTTTACAGATCGCCAGCCCGATACCCGTGCCCTCGTATTCGAATTTTCCATGAAGCCGCTGAAATATGGTAAAAATCTTCGATGCGAACTCATTCTCAAACCCGATCCCGTTATCGGAGAAAAGTATCTTAATGTATTGCTTGCCCGGTGTAAGTCCCAATGAATTCAACTCGTTCGTTTTTAGCGGCTCCGATGAAATGGAAATTTCCGGCACCCTGTCTTCCGGTATAAACTTGAGCGAGTTTGAAATAAGATTCTGGAACAACTGCCTGATCTGTGATGGTATGATAGGCGCCACAGGTAAGGGGGTAGTTTTTATGATCGCCTTCTTCGCTTCGATCTTAAACTCCAGCGTGAGCAGCACATCGTTCAGCACGGCGTCCAGCCGGTATGGTTGGAAAGATTTATCACCCGATATCAGGGACACAGAGAGCAGGTCATTGATCATGCCCTGCATTCGCTTCGCGGAATCAATAATTTTCTGCAGGAAGAGCTTTCCGTCTTCACTCAGTTTGTCAGAATGATTCAAAACAACCCTGTCTCCGAAAATGGATATTTTCCGCAAGGGTTCCTGCAGGTCGTGGCTTGCCACATAAGCGAATTCTTCCAGGTTGGCATTGGACTGCTCCAACTCCAGGTTCTTCTTGGAAATACTGTTCTCCATTTCCTTCCGGTCGCTGATGTCGAGCGCGGAACCCAATACCTGTATTGCCTTTCCATCCGCATCCCGCTTAAACACCACCTCTCTCGTCAGCAGCCATTTCCACTCACCGGAGCGGCTCCTGATCCTTCCTTCAAACTGGTGCATTGTGGGCGCTCCATCGTGTTTGTACTTAACGTAAGTCTCCGGCGATTTAACGGTGTCCTCCGGGTGCAGGTACATATATACTTTGTCGCCCAGCGAGAGGATCTCTTCGGGTTCGTAACCCAACACTGTTTTTACCTCTTTGTTCAGGTAGAGGAATTTGTTTTGTTCCAGGTCGAAGAGGTAAAGAATCGTCGGTGATGCCTCCGCGATATGTGAAATGAATTTCTGTTGTTCGGCTACCGTTTGCTCCGCCGTTATTTTGTCTGTTATATCGATGGAAATATTCAGCACATGTTCCACCTTGCCTTCGGCGTTACGGTCGAAGATCGTCCCGAACGTGTGGAACCACCGGTATTCGCCATCGTCGCGTCGCATGCGGTATTGAAAGTCCACGATCATATCTGTATCCTCGTTCTCCGGTTCGTTTGCCAATGCAAGAGCAGCGGTGTTTCTTTCCATTACAGGCGCCAGGTCCTCGGGATGCATCAGGCCTACGAAGAATTCAGCACCTTTTTCAAGTGCTACCGAAGGTTCATAGCCAAGCAAGGTTTTCAATCCCTGGCTTACAAAACGATACTTGCCGGTGTTTACATTATAAGAGGCGATGATCGACGGCGTGGCATCTGCAATCTTCTTAATGAAATTCTGCTTGTCTCTCAGCTCCTGCTCTATCAGTTGCTGTTCGGTCACATCCTGTGTTGTTCCGAAAAGCTGGTACACCTTGCCTCCTTCATCCAACAGCGCTTCTCCTTTTACATGCACCGTCCGGATGGAACCATCCTCCGATCGCCGGCTGCGGTGGTACATATCGAAAGGAGTGCCTGAACGGAGCGCTTCAGCAACGAAAGCGGACACCAGGTCCTTGTCATCCTCAAATACCAGGTTCATAAAACCTTCCCATTGTAACTCCTCGCTCTGCGGCACCAGGCCATAGATGCGATAGAGTTCATCGGTCCAGAACATTTTCTTTGTTTTCACGTCGAGCATCCAGTTACCGACGTGCGCGATAGACTGCGCCTGTTTATAAAGTGCTTCGCTTCGTTGGAGGCGACCGATCAGTTCTTCCCGCTCTGTGACGTCCTGCAGGGTGCCGATCAGTTTGTACGGCTTGCCTTCTTCATCTTTCAACACTTCCGCCATTGCATGCACATTCTTCACCTTGCCGTTCTTCAAAACAATCCGGTAGTACAATTCGTAGGGCCTGCCGGATTTCATTGAAGCATTGACCACTTCGTCTACGTGCGCAACGTCATCAGGATGGCGAAATGCACGCAGCATTTCCGGGGTAACGTCTGTTCCCGGTGCCAGTTCAAATATGCGATACATTTCTTCGCTCCATTCCAGCTGATGCCGGATGAGGTTCCAGGTCCAGTTACCAAGATGCGTTAGTGCCTGCGCTTTCTTGTTGATCTCTTCGCTTCGCCGCAGTTTCTGCACCATGTGATGTCTTTCCGTAACATCCATTATGGTGCCCTGCACCACGTAGATGTCATTATCAGCACCTGCAGTAGCTTTCAGCCAAAGTATTTTTTCAGCACTGCCCGACTCATACCGGAACTCCACATCCAACGGCACCTGGCTTGTGGCGATTGCCTCAATGGCCTTCCGCACCCCTGCCCTGTCACCGGGATGGATATTCCTTATAAATGATTCCATCCCCCCATCTCCCTCGGCCAGGTCGAGTATTTTGTAAAACTGCGGGGAAGCTTCCTTTTCCCCGGTTACCGGGTTCCACACGAAACTGCCGATACCGGCTATCGCCTGCGCTTCGAGCAACTGCTGCTCCCTGTGATGCAATTGATCTGCCGTGCGCTTTTCATTATGTATATCCAGTGCGATACCGATCACCTGCCATGCCCGCCCTTCCGGCGTTCTTTTAAAGACGGATTCATAGGTCCGCATCCACCGGTAGTTGCCCGCCTTGTCTTTAATGCGGTATTTGATGCTCCGGATCTCGCCGTCCGGTGTATGGGCAAATGCCTTCTGGTTGTCTTCAATCGTCGGAATGTCCTCGGGATGTATGAGCGTAGCCACAAACGCCGCGTCCAGTTGTTGCCAGTCTTCCGCCTCGTAACCCAGGAGTTGCGACATCATCTTATTCGCATAAACTTCCTTATCATCCAGCAGATCGAAAACATAAATGATACCCGGTGATGTTTCCGTGATCCGCTCAATAAAATGCGAGTGCTCATTTACTTTCTCGCGCAGGATATTCATGTATGTATTGGTGGAAAGCGTATCGGCCTCCAGGCTCAGCACATCGATCTCGGTGATGATGGCCATGGCATCCGCCAGGATCGCGGTAAATTCAGGCAGAAACGCCAGCATTGCTCTTTTCCTTATGTGGCTCACCAACGTAATATCTTCCGCTGCCACATCGTATTTATCCACCAGTTGAAGCTGGTTGGTCAGCCATTTCACCTGCGATTCTTCCAGGTGTTGCCGTACAGAATTATTGATGATGCTGTCCAGGAACTGGCGGTGGGAGTCAACCGATATTGCAACAAGCTCCTCGTCACTCATATTTTCAAAAAATCGAAGCAGCGGTAGTTTCAACTCCCGCGAATAGCGAAGTTGCACCCGGATATAGTCTTCCAGTTTCTCATTGCGGAGAAATTCAGCAAAGGCAGGCAGGTACCGGAACTCCAGCTTATTCATTTCTTTTTTAGTGGCCAGTTTCACGATCAAATATTTATAACCGAGACTTTGTCTCAAAATATCTAATCAATTGGGAGGTTGACCGAAGCGGGAAGTTAAGATACAGATTCGCCGGTTAAATCGGCCCCTGTGCGCCACTCTTTCTGAAAAACGGCAGCCGGCGCAACTCCTTTTTTTCTACCGACCCCGCGATGAAAATAAAAACGAGGGTAAGGGCGACTGAAGCGGCCAGGTGCACGTAGATGTTATTAGATATTTTTTGTATGCCCAAATGAACAAAAAACAACAGCGCCACGATCACCAGGTAGGCTAGCAGCTTCTTCCAGGCATATGGCACCCGGTACTCTTTCTGGCCCCAGGTATAGCTCACCACCATCATCACCCCGTAGGAAGCAAAGTGGGCCCAGGCGCAGGCCAAATAGCCGTAGGTGGGTATGAAAGCGTAGTTGATCACCATTGTGACCAACGCACCGATAATGGTGATATACGCACCCGCAATCGTCTTGTTTCCCAGTTTGTACCAGATGCTGAGATTGTAGTATATCCCCAGGAACATGTTCGCGAACAACAGCATCGGCACGATCCCCAACCCTTCACGGTACTCCGGCCCGATAAGGTATTGCCAGGCCGGCAGGAATAAGCTCACCGACAGGAACATGATGCAAACAGTGATCACGAAAAATTTCATCACGCGGGCATAGACCTTTTGCGGGTCTTTCCCCTCCGCTTGTTTAAAAAAGAATGGTTCCGCCGCCATGCGAAACGCCTGGATGAATAAGGTGATCAGTATCGACAATTTGAAACAGGCGTTATAGATGCCCACCTGGGAATGTTTGTATTCTTCCGTACCGGGCAGCCACCAGTTCAGCATCAGGCGATCGAGGGTTTCATTCACCATGCCACCCATGCCGGCAATCACCAGCGGAAGTGAATACAGCATCATCTGTTTCCACAGTCTCGAATCAAAACGCAACTCGATCTCGGTTAACTCGCTCCACAAAAAAAGCAAGGTAAACGCCGATTGCAGCACATTGGCCAGCACTACATAATGGACCGGGCTGTTGGCAGGATCGTAGATATATTTTACCCAGCTTTCCGGGTCGGACTGTAATGCGGCAGGGCAATAACTGATAAAGAACCACGTGAAGAAAATATTGATCAACACCCCCATCACTTTAATAAATGCGAATTTCTTCGGCCGCCCTTGTTGCCGCAACCGTGCAAAAGGAATCGTGCTAAGCGCATCCAACCCAATGATGATGATGGCCATTTGTATCACAGTGGGAAAATCAATCAACCCGGTAGCTTCACCAAGCCAATGCTGGTTCATCCAGAGTACCAGTGAAAGAATAATAGTGCTGAAAAAAAGCGATAGCGAGGCGGTACTGTAGATGGTTCGCTGGTTCTCCTGCTTAGATGCAAAACGGAAATACGCCGTTTCAAATCCATAGGTGAACAGGATATTAAGTAACGGGATGGCCGCATAGATCAACCCGATCTTTCCATAATCCGAACGGTCGTCTAATGTATAGGTGAGATAAGGCGTGAGCAGGTAATTGATAAACCGCGCGGCAATGGAACTTCCGCCATACCATATCGTTTGCCCTGCCAGTTTTTTAATGCCACTCAATGAGAGATCTTATTGTTACACCACAAATATAACCTGCTGTCCCTTAAGTACCCTACTACTAATATCCGTGGTGTGCGAATCACCTGGTCATCCATTCATGGCGCCAAGTATCTTTTGCTGCACCTCTTTCAGTTGGTCGGGTGAGAGTTTCATCTTCCCTTTCGTGGGCGCCATATCACCGGTGTGATTCGTCGGTATCAGGTGAATATGCGCATGCGGCACCTCCAGTCCTACCGTGATAATGTTTACCCGGTTACAGGGATAGGCTTTCTCAATTGCATTTGCAATCGGCTTCGCGAATACCAGGATACCAGCCAGGTAGTCATCCGGCACATCGAATATCTTATCCACCTCCAGTTTAGGGATCACAAGGGTGTGCCCGTAATGAAAAGGGAATATATCCAGGAAGGCAAAGAACTTATCGTCTTCCGCGATCTTATAGGATGGTATCTCGCCGCGGATGATCCGGGAAAAAATGCTCATGGCTACGCGTTTCAGCGAATGTACTTCATACAAACAAAAAAGCACCGGCCGAAGGCGGTGCTCCTGTCAAGTTCGATCGCCTCAGATAGCGATATTCTCTACTTTAAATTTAATGAGTCCGTTCGGGGCCTGCACCTCTGCCACATCGCCCACGGTCTTTCCCAACAAGCCTTTACCGATCGGTGAATTGACCGATATTTTCCCGGCTTTCAAATCGGCTTCCTTCTCACCCACGATCTGGTAAGTAACGGTCTTCTTCGTGGCAATATTCGTAATGGTGACCTTCGTTAAAATAGAAACTTTACTGGTGTCGATGGAACTGGTGTCCACGATCCGCGCGACGGCCAGGTGTCCTTCCAGCTGGGCGATCTTTGCCTCCAGCATACCCTGTGCCTCCTTGGCGGCATCATATTCCGCGTTCTCTTTCAGATCCCCTTTTTCTCTCGCCTCCGCTATCGCCCGAGACGCAGCGGGCCGGTCAACCGTCTTCATCCGCTGCAATTCACCACGCATTTTCTCAAGCGTCTCCTTCGTTACATACATTACATCACTCATAGCATCGTTTTTAGATAACACAAAAAAAATACAACGCCACAAAAGAGGTTTGTAGCGTTGC
>JAJTCI010000115.1 GCA_021323155.1 Chitinophagaceae bacterium
TTTTGTCTTAATGTGGTTAGTCGCTAGAAGCGGCTGACTGATGGTAAAAACAAATTGTGCAAATGTAATATGGGCTGGCAATTCAACAGAAGTTATTTTAGTGAAAGATTTGCCTGGGTACCCGGGTTTCTATCTTAATTGCAACTAATGAACCTTCGTTTTCACTTAACTCTTTTATTGGGGTTGACCCTGCAGATCGCTGCCGCCCAATACCCAAAAGGATATTTCCGGAACCCGCTCGGCATACCGATGCAACTGGCGTCGAACTTTGGCGAGATCCGGACCGATCATTACCACATGGGCTTGGACATCCGGACCAACCAGCGGGAAAATCTGCCTACGCCGCTGCCGGGGGCTATATCAGCAGGGTCACCATTACCGAAGGCGGATTTGGCCGGTGCATTTACATCACCCACCCAAATGGCTATACCACATTGTACGCGCACCTGAACGATTTCGCCGACCGGCTGAACCAGTGGGTCAAAGACAAACAGTACCAGGATGAGCAATGGGAACATGACATCCACTTTTCTAAAGACCAGTTCCCTGTAGTCAAAGGCCAGTTTATCGCCTATAGCGGCAACACAGGCGCGTCCCAGGGTCCGCATCTTCATTTTGAAATAAGGAATACGCAAACAGATAAGAATATCAATCCCCTGTTTTTCGGTTTTGGCGTGCGGGACAATATCGCACCACCCGTGTACAGGCTGTATATGTACGACAGGAACTACAGCACTTATTCCGCTGCTCCCTCAGAGATAAAGATCAAGGGCACAAAAGGACGATATAGCGCACGGGATACCTTGGTCCGCAGTGGTTCTGGTAAGATCAGCTTTGGTATCAGCGCCGAAGACATTGTAAATGGTTCCACCTTTCGTTTCGGGATCTACAGTGCCGAGTTATGGCTCGACAGCATACGTTATTATGGTTTCAAATTGGACGAACTGCATTACGCTGAGCGGCGTTATATGAATGCCTCCATCGATTATGTAAAGAAGATCCGTGATAACAGGACGATCCAGCATCTGTCACGGCTACCCGGTAACCGCCTGGACATTTTCGAGGGTACGAATAACGGTGTTGTTGAATTAACCGATACGTTACCGCACCGCTTATTGATCCTTGTAAGGGACGTGGCGGGGAATGAAAGCAGGTTGCAGTTTAAACTACAATGGAAGCCTGCGCTGCAGAAAGACCTGTTGTTCACCCAGCACACTGTTACCCTGGAACCGAATAAAGTAGGCCGGGTTGATGCGGGCGGCATTGCCATCGATTTTTCGGATAACACATTTTACGACACGGTTCGGTTTGTATACAGCAGCCGCGTTGCCGGTGGTGGCGTAGCACTTATTCACCAGTTTCACAATACCACCATTCCAGTGCACGAAAATTTCCAGGTGACAGTTATTCCCGGAGCCCCGATCGATACCGCGAAAGCAGTGATGGTGTTCACGGGGTACCGGTCAAGAGAAGTGATCAAACCGGTTGTAACTGATGGGATGAAATTTAGTACCAACCTGGACGGGCTTGGATCTATCACCATGCTAACCGATAGCGAGCCCCCTGTCATTCAAACGTATAAATGGAACAGCGGGTCGACATTTGCAAGGACCGGTTCCATTAGAATCGCGGTCAGTGATAATGTGGGCGGAATTACGGTCTTCCGAGCAGAACTTGATGGCAAATGGCTGAGGTTCTCGAAAAGCGGGAACGTCTTTACCTACAAAATAGACGAACATTGTGGTCTTGGGAATCACGAACTCAAGATCACCGTTAAGGATACAGCAGGTAACGAAACAACGAAAACCTTTAGCTTAGAAGTCAAGGAAAAGCTACCGGTAAAAAAGAAAACAGTAAAGAAAAGAACTACAAAGAAGAAACGGTAATGGCAACTCATTTAAAAGAAGGTGATAAAGCGCCGGCGTTCAACGGTATCGACCAGGATGGCAAAAAAGTTTCTTTGGCTGATTTCAAAGGGAGGAAACTGGTGCTGTTTTTTTATCCGGAAGACGATACGCCTACCTGCACCATCCAGGCTTGTAACCTGCGGGATAATTATGCGCTTTTGAAGAAGGAAGGCTTTGAAGTGTTCGGTATTAGTCCGGATGACGAGTCCAGCCACCGGAAATTCAGGGAAAAATTCTCTCTTCCTTTCACCCTCATCGCGGATCCAAAACATTCGATCATAAACAAATATGGCGTCTGGGGTCCAAAACTCCTTTATGGCCGGCATTACGAAGGATTGCACCGCAACACCTTTGTGATCGATGAAAAAGGAATTATCCGGAAGATCTTCCTTAAACCCACCAATAAGAAGCACGCGGAACAGATCGTTAAAGCCTGGAGTGAATTAAAAACGGCTAATCGCTAAACAATATACCCCTCCTGCCCTTTCAGATTAAGTGAAAAGTTAATGTGGGTGTTAGGGAGCCTGATTTCCGTCAGTTTCCCCCTGAAAACAACCACCTATTTTCGATCTTTGTAAAAAGCGGGAAAGTGCCACGGTAATCAAGCGAAATCTAAGTAAATTCACTTCATTATCTGTTCTTCCCTGTTCTTAAACCGTTAAGTTATGTCAACAGTAACAGCCCCCGTAAATGGAGCCCCGGCATTGACCGCAAAAGATTTCGCGACAGACCAGGAGGTGCGCTGGTGCCCGGGATGTGGTGATTATTCTATCCTTGCCCAGGTGCAGAAGGTGATGCCAACGCTGGGCATTCCAAAAGAGAATATCGTGATCGTTTCCGGTATCGGCTGTAGCAGCCGGTTTCCGTATTATATGAACACCTATGGTATGCATTCGATCCATGGAAGAGCTACCGCGATCGCGAGTGGCTTGAAAGCCTCAAGACCTGAGCTGAGTGTGTGGGTGGTAACCGGTGACGGGGACAGCCTGAGCATTGGCGGTAACCATACCATCCACCTGCTGAGAAGAAATTTCGACATCAATATTCTTCTGTTCAACAACCAGATCTACGGTTTGACGAAGGGGCAGTATTCACCTACTTCCGAAGTTAAAAAGGTCACCAAGTCAACCCCTTTTGGAAGCATTGACCATCCTTTTAACCCCGCCGCACTTGCAATGGGCGCGGATGCCAGCTTCGTAGGCAGAACAATGGATCGTGACCCCAAACACCTGCAACAGATGCTGATACGTGCGCACCAACACAAAGGCGCATCCTTCCTGGAGATCTACCAGAACTGCAACATCTTTAATGACGGAGCTTTCGAGATTTTTACCGAAAAAGGAAGCAAGCCCGAAGAAGTACTGTTCCTGGAGCAGGGAAAACCACTGGTATTTGGCGCAGGGCAGGACAAAGGGATCAGGCTGGACGGATTCAGACCTGTGGTGGTTAAACTGGGCGAAGGCGTGAGTACCGATGATCTATGGGTTCACGATGAAAAAGATTTCTACAAAGCGCAAATACTTACCAGGATGTTTGATGATCCCAGGACGGAGAATCACCTGCCGCGACCTTTTGGCGTATTCTATGAAAACGACAGGCCTTGTTATGAAGATTCAATGGGTCTTCAGATCGAAGAGGCCATCGCTGCAAAAGGAAAGGGCAACCTCGACAAACTGCTTCGCGGCAACGAGATCTGGGAAATCATTTAATTGACCGGCGAAATATCATAATAGGAATGGCTCCTTCGGAGCCATTTTTATCTAACGCCTGTTGCGGAAAAAAGTTTTCATCAGCGCGGCACACTCTTCTTCTAATACGCCTTTCGTAACCGTAGTCTTGGGGTGAAAAGGCCATTTGTCACCCGTAATATGCTGGTACCCGTTCTTTTCGTCGGCACATCCATAAACAACACGGCCAAGCTTACCCCAATAAAGGGCGCCACAGCACATTAAACAGGGTTCGACAGTTACATACAGTGATGCTTCCGGTATATACTTACTGCCCAGATAATTAAAAGCTGAAGTAAGCGCGATCATCTCAGCGTGCGCGGTTGGATCATTCAGCCGTTCTACCTGGTTATGTGCCCGTGCGATGACTTTGGTATTAAGTACAACGATTGCTCCTACGGGCACTTCGTCATCTTCAAAGGCATACTGCGCCTGCTGAAGTGCCAACTGCATAAAATATTCATCGTCGAGCACCATACTTGACTAAATTAGAGAATTATTGCCCAATTGACCATGAACATTACTGTAAAGGAAGCGACGCGGAAGGATGCAGAACTAATTGCCGAACTCAGCCGCCGCACATTTTACGATGCCTTCGCAGCGGACAACACGGAGGAAGACATGAACAAATTCCTGGAGGAACAGTTCACAAAAAAGTTCCTGGTGGCGGAAGTAGGCGCGGAAGGAAACATTTTCCTATTGGCTTCGGTTGGTGACACGGTGGTGGGATACGCCAGGCTGCGTGATAAAACAAACGCCGGGTTAAAAGAGTCCCCCGCCTTGGAATTAGCAAGATTATACGCCGAAACAAAATGGATTGGGAAAGGAGCGGGTAAAGCATTGATGGAAGCATGCATCGAAATTGCGAAGCAAAAAGGCATGCGCGTCTTATGGCTGGGTGTCTGGGAGAAGAATCCGAAAGCCATCAATTTCTACCAGCGATTTGGGTTTGAAAAATTCTCAGACGCTGACTTTCGCCTGGGGAATGATATCCAGAAAGACTGGCTGATGAAAAAAGTCCTGGATTAATGGCCGAGTTAAAACGGACGATATCGCTCAACACAGCCATAGCGGTGGTTATCGGGGGGATCATCGGCTCCGGTATTTTCATGAAGCCTTCAGCAATGGCGCTGGAGTTGGGATCGCCTTTGCTACTGATCAGCGTATGGGTGGTCGCCGGGGTTATTACATTATTCGGCGCACTAAGCAATGCAGAGATCGCCTCGATGTTCCCGGAAACCGGCGGCCAGTATATTTTCTTCCGGAAGATGTATGGTGGCTTCTTCGGTTTCCTGTACGGTTGGGCTGCCCTGGCAGTATTCAACACTGCGGGGAATGCATCGATCGCCTACGTCTGCGCAGAGTACGCAAATTATTTCTTTCACCTTCCCAGGCTGGATCCGGCCAGTGAGCAATCGTTCCATATTTCATTGCCGGGTATTGGCAGGTTGTATATATTGGAAAATATCGGCGTAAAATCGCTAACGATCGGGCTCATCTTACTATTCACACTTGTTAACTACCGTAGCGTACGCTTTAGCGCATCTGTTCAACGGTGGCTTACCGCGCTCAAAGTGGCCGCCATCGGTATACTGATTTTTGGCCTGCTTTCATCTTCGAAAGGCTCCGCTGCAAACATGACCCACACTTCATTTACTCCCGAGGGGATGGCTTTACTGGGAGCCTATATGTCGGCAATCGGTGGGGCATTCTGGGCATATGACGGCTGGAACAACATTACTTTCATCGCAGGCGAGATACAAAGACCCCGGGAAAATATCCCCAAAAGCCTTTTTACCGGTTTGCTCACCTGTATTCTTGTATACGCTACCCTGAACCTCGCTTTTATTTACATCCTGCCAATTGAAACGCTGGCCGCATCTTCTTTCGTTGCGAGCGATGCGGCAACCATTGTATGGGGTGTCACGGGCGGCACATTGATCACGATTATGGTCGTATTGTCTACATTGGGCACAACCAATTCAAACGTGCTCGCTACTGCACGGGTCACCTGCGCATGGAGCCGTGACAATAGATTGTTCAACGGCGCCGCAAAGGTCCACCGCGGCAACTTCACACCAGGAAATGCGCTATTGCTGAATGCCATTTGGAGTTGCATCCTTATTCTTAGTGGCTCATTCGATATGCTCACCAGCATGCTGGTTTTTGTGAGCTGGTTCTTTTACATGATGAGCGGGATTGGGCTCTTCGTGCTTCGGCGCAAGATGCCTGCTGAGAAAAGAGCTTATAAGGTCTGGGGTTACCCGTTGATACCTGCCATTTTTATCGTATTCGCTGCGGCTTTTCTCATCATCACTTTGTACACTGATATCACCGCCTATATTGGCGGCAGGTCCGATTTCATTAACTCTGTATTCGGAATATGCATAACACTTACCGGTATTCCGTTCTATTTCATCTCCAGGAAAAGAAAGTTACATATTGATTCATCCGCCGGGGAGCGCGGCAAGCAAGTAAATTAGCGCGATCAGGAAACGACCAACGTACCACAATTGAACCGCAACAGGTCGGCGAAAAACGTTGTACTTTCAGATCATGGGCAATGAAAAGCTGCTGTCAGACCTCGATCGCCTTCGCGCTAATTTTCAAACCGGTGTTACGAAATCCTATTCCTTCAGGCGGGAACAATTGAGGAAGTTGAAAGATGCGGTCCTTCAATACGAGGACGCCCTGTTTGCCGCCCTGGACACAGACCTCAAAAAAAGCAGAGAGGAAGCCTGGGTCACAGAAACCGGTTTCGTTGTGAGCGAGATCAATGCTGCCCTTAAACACCTCCGCCATTGGATGAACCCGCAAAAGGTGAAGACCAACCTGGTCAACTTCCCATCGTCCAGTTATGTTATGCCTGAGCCACTGGGCGTAGTGTTGATCATCGGGCCATGGAATTATCCACTTCAGCTTTTACTCACTCCGCTGGTCGGCGCTATCGCATCTGGCAACTGCGTGGTGCTGAAGCCCAGTGAATTTGCCTCTGCGACGGCGGCGGTCATCAAAGAATTGATCGAGTCCTCCTTCCCCAAAGAATACATTCTATATGTTGAAGGTGAGGGCGCCCAAATTGTTCCGGCAATGATGAACAATTATCGTTTCGATCATGTCTTTTATACCGGTAGTACTTCCGTCGGTAGAAATGTCTATAAAATGGCGGCCGATAAACTGGTCCCTGTTACACTTGAACTCGGTGGTAAAAGCCCTTGCGTGGTGGAAGAGGATGCAAACCTGAAAGTGGCCGCCAGGAGAATAACGGTTGCCAAATTTTCCAACGCCGGGCAAATGTGCGTGGCACCCGACTACGTACTCGTCCATGACAGTAAAAAACGCCAGTTCATTGAAGCATTAACGCAATCACTCCTGCAATTCTTTTCTGAGGAACCGGAATATAATTACAATTATGGCAAGATCATTAATGAAAAACAATTCGATCGCCTGTCAGGCTACCTAAAGGAAGGCTCGCTGTTACATGGAGGCCGCACGAACCGGGAAACGCTTTTTATCGAACCGACGATACTCGAAGACATTCCACCCGAAAGTTCAATGATGCACGAGGAGATATTTGGTCCTATCCTGCCAATATTCGGATTCACAAATGCGGCTGACGCAAAGCAGCTGGTTGATAAAAATCCCAATCCCCTTGCCTTCTATGTTTTTACTGATAGTAAGGAAAAAGAGAGATGGTGGCTGGAAAACATTCCCGCAGGCGGTGCTTGTGTCAACAATGTCTCATGGCATCTTACCAATCATAACCTGCCATTTGGCGGCCGGGGCACCAGCGGTATGGGTTACTACCACGGAAAATTTTCGTTTGATACATTCAGCCACCTGAAAGCCGTTCTTAAGACCCCGACATGGTTCGACCCTAATGTTAAATATCCGCCGTTCAAAGGCAAACTGTCGCTTTTTAAGAAGATCATACGGTAACGGTGGCACAGATTTTACGGCAAA
>JAJTCI010000116.1 GCA_021323155.1 Chitinophagaceae bacterium
TAGTCTACCAGGTGGGAAACATCAACAGGTACAACGGAAAGGCCAATGCGTTCTGTTGAAAGCTTTCGCTGGTCGGTCAGTATCATTTCCATCGGCGGCAACTCCCAGTAACCGGAATCAAAGGACGTGATCGTGGCGGTATAAATAAGGACACTGTGGCCACCGGGTTCCCGTTTATGATCCAATACTTCCAGGTGATTGGCCGTGTCGGGAAAAACAAAATCTATTTGAATCATGTCCGCAGTAACACCCTCCACGTTGATCTCAAGGATCGTCTGTTCTCCGATTACGATCTTTTCTTTTGTAAGCGTAGCAGAGACTCTCTGGCCGAAACTGGTATTTACCATGAAACCATGTAACAAAAGAAACAATGCCAGTATAATCCGCCAGCAACCCCTGCCTGCTCCATTTAACCGCGCAGCTGTGTCCTGCAACCGGGAACCAGCAACTTGCAACGAGCAACTTGCATCCTGCAACCCGCAGCCTGCAACAGGATGTTTCCTAGAGCGTATTACATGTTGCCTCCCGCTCATACCCTTCGCATAAAAAATTGTTGCAGCGCTTTAACGTAATCCTGCCCCGTTGCGATCTGCATCAGGTCGGCGCCCGCATTCCGGAATGTTTGTTTGGCGTCGTATAGTATGCGACGGAATTGCTGGTTATATGCATGGCGTGAGAGTGTATCATCCGTATCCAGCCAGGTGACCTCACCCGTTTCCGGGTCCTCTAACTGTATCAAGCCCCCGCCGGGAAAAACGGGCAGCTGTTCATCCATCGCGTCAAATACCTGTATGCCCACTACGTCATGTCGCTTGGCTGCCACTCTTAGGGCTTCATGGTAGCCCGCGTCAGCAAAATCGCTAAGGATAAAAACAATGCAACGATGCCGCGAGATCTTATTCATGAACTGTAATGCTTTGACGATATCTGTCTGGGTACTCTTTGGTTTAATGGAAAGCATTTCTCTTACCGAGTAAAGCACATGGTCGCGTCCTTTTGCCAGCGGGATATATTTCTCTACCAGGTTGGAGAAAAATACCAGGCCGGTCTTATCATTATTGCTCAAAGCGGAGAATGACAGGACCGCGCAGATCTCCGTGATAAGTTCTTTCTTGCTTTGTTCATTGGTGCCGAACAGGCTGCTCGCGCTGCAGTCGACAAGAAAGAATACCGATAGCTCCCTCTCTTCCTCGAACACCTTGCTGTACGAATGGCCCATGCGGGCGGATACGTTCCAGTCAATAAATCGAATGTCATCACCATGTACGTATTCCCTGACTTCTTTGAATGACATACCCTTTCCTTTGAAAGCGGAGTGGTACTCTCCGGTGAAAAGGCTGTTCGTGAGTTTTTTGCTCTTGATCTCAAGGGTGCGGACTTTTTTCAAAATATCAGCTACGGTCAACTCGTTGTTCGTTGGCCCTGCCCGACCAGACCGTTCAGGCGGCCATTGTTCGTTGTTCGTATTGGAACGCTGATTATTTGAGGTCGTCTCTTTTTTCATCTGTTCACGGGACTTGCACTGTTCGCATAATATCATCAATGATCATCTCCGCATTGATATTCTCCGCTTCCGCCTCGTATGTCAGGCCGATGCGGTGGCGTAATACATCCTTCGTGATCGCTTTTACGTCATCCGGTATCACGTAACCGCGCTTATCCATGAACGCGTGCGCCTTGGCGGCCAGCGCCAGGTTGATACTCGCGCGCGGCGAACCGCCATAACCGATCAGTGCTTTTAGTTTACCGAGGCCATAATCCAGGGGGTTGCGCGTTGCGAATACGACATCTATAATGTACTGCTCTACTTTTTCGTCCATGTAAACCTGTCTCACGAGGTTACGCCCGGCCAGTATCTCAGCGGTGCTCACTACCTGGGAGATAGTTGGCAACTCCATTCCCTGCACCTGTTGCCGTATGATCATTTGTTCTTCTTTTCTATCGGGATAACCGACCACTACTTTCAACATGAACCGGTCTACCTGCGCTTCAGGGAGCGGGTAAGTGCCTTCCTGTTCGATCGGGTTTTGCGTGGCGAGCACGAGGAAGGGCTCATCGAGTTTATACGTTTGCTCACCGATGGTCACCTGGCGCTCTTGCATAGCCTCCAGCAGCGCGCTCTGTACTTTAGCCGGGGCGCGGTTGATCTCGTCAGCAAGGATGAGGTTCGCGAACACCGGTCCTTTCCGCACAACGAATTCACCCCTTTGCTGGTTATAGATCATGGTGCCCACCACGTCGGCGGGTAAGAGGTCGGGTGTGAACTGTATACGGCTGAATTTCGCGTGTATGGCCTGTGCCAGCGAACGGATGGTAAGTGTTTTTGCAAGACCCGGCACGCCTTCCAACAGGATATGGCCATTGCTCAGCAGGCCGATGATCAGCCGGTCCACCATGTATTGCTGTCCCACGATGACCTTCGACAACTCTGTTTTTATCTTGTCAACGAACGTAGCGGCGTAACTGATCTTCTCATTGAGCTGCCGGATGTCGTCTGCAGTTTGCATGAAATTGTTTTAGGTGAAGTTACTGTAACAAGGGATTGCAAGTGTAAGGCAAAAGGGTTGAATTATTTGCGGGAGGAAGGCAAGAATAATGCCGTGAAGAAGTTAATTGATGTTAAGCCGTTATTTCGCAGGCAAGTTTTTATAAATTTATCACGCTTATTCTCCGCAAATGCAGCATTTTCGAATTCCCAAAGAAGTTGCTAAACGTGAGGTATCACGAGACGTGACCGTTGGCGCGATCTGCTATATCGTAATGCTTTTCACTGCCATAGTCGCGAGTTATCTGAAATTTTTGGTAGTTGACATGCTTTCGTTGACGAACCTTGTTCTCTTCGCTGCTTTATTGGGTTGGTATTTTGCCATTTGCGTCAGGGAAAAATCAAAATTTTATCGGAGTTATCATTTAGAACTTGACCATCATCATATCACGGAGCTTTATTATGGTGTTGAACAATCCAGCTTCCAGATTGAAGACGTGATACGGACAGACAAAGGCGGCTGGTACATTTCAGGAGGGGACATATCCATCTATGTTCCGTCATTGATCGGCGATAAAGAAGTCTTTGAAAGTAGTCTGCCCTCTGTTAGGCCTACCGTTTATAAAGAGTCCAAGGGACTATTTACCAACTACCCTTTCATATTGACAGCGATTTTGGTGATCTGCCTTATAGCTGGTAGTAAGTTTATTATGACTGTAAGTGCCGTGCTGATCCTTTTGATCCTGGCGAATGCGGCTTACCTATATCAATTTAAACGTGGCTTTAATCAACAGGAGAAGAATGGCTCCTATGTCCTTATTTATATGATGATATGGGTTTTCCTCGTCTGGGGTTCCCGTTTTTAGTTAGAAGATCCCGGTTTTGATAAGGGAGGTACGGTGGTTTTGCGACGCTTAGTATACTTTAGGCTTATCATAGTAGTCAGCACAAGCGTGCGACGCAACAAGGGATCCAATACCTCCCGCAGCCGGCCTCCCAACAATTTCCGAAATGATTCGCGTCAGCCAGCGGTAGCCCCCGAAACCGGTATCTTTGCCCTCTATGGCACAGTACGCCCACGATACAATAGTCCCGGACAAGGGAAGCGAGTTGGAGAAAAAGGAGCAGGTGGCGAATATGTTCGACAGTATCGCCGGGCGTTATGATTTCCTTAACCGTTTCCTGAGCGTGGGTACGGACATTGGCTGGCGGAAGAAAGCAATACGTGAATTAAAGGGAATCAACCCGAAGCATGTGCTGGACGTGGCTACCGGAACCGGCGACATGGCCATTCTCACTTACTCGATATTAAAGCCCTCACGCGTCACCGGCATCGATATTTCACCAGGCATGCTGGAGATCGGGCGGAAGAAAGTGGCGGCTAAAGGCCTCAACGATCATATTGAATTGTTAAGCGGGGATAGCGAGACAATAAATTTCCCCAATGACTCGTTTGACGCGATCACAGTGGCCTTTGGCGTGCGTAATTTCCAGGACCTTGAAAAAGGGCTGAAAGAGATGCTGCGGGTGCTGCGACCAGGGGGAAAATTAGTGGTGCTGGAGTTTTCAAGGCCATCCAACTTCTTCTTCAAGGGCATTTATAACCTATACATGAACGTTCTGGCGCCCGCATTTGGCAGAATGTTTGCAAAAAACAGGAAAGCCTACCGATATTTGAACGATTCGGTACAGGCTTTTCCCGAACGCCAACAATTCACAAACATCCTTAAATCCGCAGGTTATCGAAACACTTTCTACAAAACGCTTAGCTTAGGAATATGTTCAATTTATTGCGGAAGCAAATAGGGATATCTGTCGCGCTTTTACTGGTGGTTCTTTCTTCTTCGGCTCAATATTACCGTGAGCTGAACAGGCCCAACCATGACGACTGGCCATACTATTTCGGTATGACGCTGGCGTATACGCATTCCTACCTGCATCCGAACGGCCGGCACAACGTGTTCCTGCAACACGACAGCGTACTCACCGCGGAGCCCGGAAGCAGTGGTGGTATTGCACTCGGATTGCTGGGCACGTTAAGATTGAGCAACCGTTTTGAAGCAAGGATCAACCCGCAGCTCATTATAGGCGGGTCAAGGTATTTTACCTACACGCTGAAGTACCCGGATATCGACAACCAGTTGCTCGTAGTAAAGCAATTGCCTACCACCATCGTGAGTTTCCCGTTCCAGTTAAAATTCAATTCGGATCGTATCGACAACTTCCGGGTGTATATGATGGCCGGGGTGAAAATGGACATCGACCTCGCGAGCAATTCCAATGCGAGGAATGCAGAAGACCTGGTGAAGCTGAAGGCCGGTGACTACGGCGTAGAGGTAGGTATCGGCTTTAATTTTTACATGCCGTTTGTAACGCTGTCGCCCGAGATAAAATTCAGCACGGGGCTGGGTAATATTCATTCGCGGGATCCAAACCTGAAATACTCGAACATCTTCGACAAGCTGCAGACGAGGATGGTCTGTATTTCGCTTAACCTGGAAGACTAGACAATTCGATAATTTGATAATGTGATGATGTGATAATGCGGGTCTTTGTGCGAAACCATCCGCGTGTCTCATTCGCGTCCCTAAAAATCAAATTCCCTTCTCGCCATATTCCACCGCAGCCCGATACTCATAAACGTCGTATTATTTACGCCGGTGATCAGCGTTTCATAATCGCGTTTTGTAAACGAGGCGTCGATGAACAGGTTTTCCTTCAGTTCATAGGAAACCAGGAATGATGCGATCATACAGGTGGCGCGGTCTCCATCGCCGATGCGTACCCGCACATCCGAGAGGCGGTTGTTGAACCCGCCAAATACATTGCTGCCAAGGTTGAGCGTACCCAGGTCGAGTCCCTGGTAATAATAGATCATCTTGCCCTGCAGGTATAATTTTTTAAACGGATGCGCCCGGAGGATCACGATCCCCTCGCTGAAATTCGCGCCAAGTGGATGGGCGAGCGGTTGGTTGTAATGCGTGTAATTAGTGAGCGTATCATTGGCCGCATAGGTATAAGGGCGTACACGATTCACTTCTACCTGCAGGTCTACGTTGCGCACACCAAATACATCGATGTATTTCAGTCCCGCCTGGTAACCGAACCGATTGTCCCAGGTCTTATCGCTCCAGCCATCTTTGTTGAAGCGGTCCACCATCAGTTGTCCGTACACCTGGAACCTGCGCAGGAGGTTTGCTTTGATGTCAAACCCAACATAATGCCTGTCGCGAATGCCGTTCTTATTGCTCTCTATGGGCAAGTAGATCACGGGATTGAATAAGGCAAGCGGGAGCCGGTTATTACGACCGAGCATCGTTCCTTCAAACAGGCCAAGATTCAGCCAATTGGTTGCGCTGAAGTTGAGGTAGTTCGCGCGATAATATTTCCTGGGATAGATCCGGTCGCCCGTTAACTGGTGCGAAGGAAACAATTCCGCGAATATATTCTGGTAATGAAAACGGCTGAAATGCGTGTTCAGCTTTAAGAACATGTAATTATTCGAGAAATCGCTGAGGAACAAACTGCGGTAGCCGTTGCCGATAAAGTTGCGGTCGTAACCCAGTTGCATGTCGAGGAAATTGGCCACCTTCCAGGAGACCGAAGCCCTCGTGTCAAAATAATCGTAACCGGTGTTCTTGAATTGCTTGATGAACCCCGCGCCGGGAACCGCTTTGAAGCGTGTTGCCCAGGCGGTGGCATACTTCGGCATCCTTTCCTGGTTCTCCGTAAAATAAAAGCTAAAGCCGATCTTTTTTTCGATCAGTCCACGCACCTGCAAACCGCGGCTGTTCAGGAATACGTTCTCGTCGTTGTTTTTCTCTTTGTATTGCTGGTATTGGATGATGGGGTTAAAGATCAAATGGAAATCTTCGTTCTCTATTTCGAAAGCATTCGCTTTATTCTTATAGAAATGTTTGAGTATTGGCCGCTTGCTTTTGAACGAACTGTCCGGTGCACTCCATTCACTGTTTGCCATCAGGAAACTATTGATATTATAGCGGTCAATACGGGAGGGCAGCATTTTTTGCGGCATATCCATGATCACGATCCCGGACGTATCGCTTCCATCGAGCGCATTGACCACGTCCGATCTTTTATATGGCCTGATTGAAGTAAATCTCAGGCCATACCGGTATTTTATCTCCATCCTGTTCAGCATCCATTCCTCTTTCATCCCTGGCAGCAGGTAAGCGCTTTGCGCCTTGCCCTGGATGGAAAGCAGGACAACAATAAAAAGGACCAATATGTTTTTGAGATGCATCATGTAAGATTTAATAATCAAATTCCCTCCTGGCAATGTTCCAGCGCACTCCCGCAGAGACCATGGTTGTATTGTTCAAGCCCAGCTGCCCGGACTTGAAATTCCTTCGCATGATCGCTATGTCTATAAAAAAGTCTTCCACGGCCTCAAGTGAGACCAAACCGGAAAATATTGTGCAGGTGGCTTTGTCACCGCTGCCTACCTCCCAGCCATGATCCCGCGGACGGGCATTGTACGACCGCAGGATGTTATTCCCGGTATTAAAGCCTGACGAATCCAATCCCTGCTTGTAATGTACCAGTTTCGCCTCCAGGTACAATCTTCTTATTGGCTGGAACCGGGCGATACCGATCAATTCATTAAAGTTCGCGCCGAGCGGGTGGGCGAGTGGTTGATTATAATGACTGTAATTAGAAACAGAATCAAAATGCGTGTAGGTAAAAGGGCGCACCCGGTTTGCCTCCAACTGTAGATCCAGGTTGGCCACGCCGAATGCATCAATGTATTTGCCCCCGAGCTGGTAACCGAATTTATTGGCCCACCATCCACTGCCTGCTT